>NZ_JACJQU010000003.1:0-300000 GCF_014696825.1 Anabaena sphaerica FACHB-251
CTCCCCTGCTCCCCTGCTCCCCTGCTCCCCTGCTCCCCTGCTCCCCTGCTCCCCTGCTCCCCTGCTCCCCTGCTCCCCTACCTCCTTACCCTATTCCCAACTTTCCAGCTAAAGCGGGGGTAAGGGGTAAAAGAGTGCTAATCATCAAAAATAGAGCCAAAAGACCCAAAGCGGCTCTTGCGTCATCGGGTTCTGTGACTTCATTCAAACTGGGGCGTTCTGCATCACGTTGTAAAAAGAAAATCACAATTGCCCAATACATAGCTAGAGTATTACCCAAAGACACCAACGCCAGCAAAATTAAAGTCGCAATTGTCGCCCTTCCTGCGGTTTTGCGGCCATAAATTGCTTGGACAATGCGCCCCCCGTCTAATTGTCCAGCGGGCATTAAGTTTAAAGCTGTGATCACCAATCCTAGCCAACCAATGATCACTAGAGGATGGACATTTACCAAAGGCGCTTGTAGAGACGAACCCAGCACAACTCGCGCCAAACTGCCTACTAAAATCGAACCTTGAAAAAACTTATTTGGCAATTGAAATAAACTGCCTGGGTGGGAAATTAGCAACCCTGTCACCAGCATAATCAAAGAAACGATACCGCCAAAAGCTGGACCTGCCAAAGCAATATCAAATAACGCCTTGCGGTTAGGTAATAGAGACTCAAAACGGGTAATTGCACCAAAAGAGCCAATCTGCACAGCTGGTAGGAAAAAAGGCCAACTCAGGCGGACTTGATGCTTTTGTGCCAATAACCAATGACCAATTTCGTGAGCTATCAAAATTGTCAAGATTCCCAAGCCGATAGGCAAAGCTTCATAAACTCGTGATGGGTTGGAGAATAAATCAAAATTCAGTAATAAACCTGCTGCTTCTAAATTGGTGGCGATAGTTGCTACTAGTAGGATTACCGCAAAGACCTTTTGCGGTAACTGCAAAGGTCTTGGGTCAGTGCGACTAGGCAGAACAATCATCACCGGTTTACCGTCTGTGTTTTCCACTAAAAACAGGCGATATTTATCACCTAAACGGTTTTGCAAACTTTTGGTGAGACGGTTGTGAACTTCCTCCGGTTCTCCCCGCAAATTACCTTTGAAAATTGCTCCCTCTTGATAAGGGATAGTTTCCGTGGCAAAAAATGTGTCAATACCGAAAATACCTTTGATGGTATTTAAATCTTCTTCCGGTATTGTTATGGCCTCCACTTTCACTTCTGCAACCACTGGTAGTTGCTTGGCATCTGCGGGGGTAGTTACTGCTTCTGAAGCTTGGTTAGCAAGTCTTGCCGTTGCCCGTTGCTTGAGAATCGCATCTTGGCCAGCTTGGCGCAACTGTCTACCTAAGAAGATGTATATCCCAGTTGAAAGCACAAGCAATAACAATATACCTGCTATATTGATATAAATTCCAGCAGCAAACAAGCCAAAGAACAGCAGCCAGGGAGCCATTAATACTACAGACTGTAACCAGGCTAAGATACCCAGCTTACCAAAAGGTCTGGCGCGATAAAAGCCCCAACCCAAAATGGCGAAAGCGACCAGCACAACAGCCGCAATTATAGGAGTTTCTGATGAAGTTAACATCGCTAAACCTTTGTTATTGAGATCAAGCCAGAACAAGTCCGGTTTTATAGATACATTAGTAACTGTATTGTAAAACTTCGCCCAATCCATAGACAAATATTGCCATCTATAACGTGGTTCTAGGAAAATGTTGTATCAGCGAGAAATTTAGCTTGTGAAGCTTAATCTTTCGGTAGATTGTCAAAAATTCTTGCTCCTGTATACTTGGTGAAGCAGACAAATAATTTTTGTGGTTGCATCATGCTAAGTGCGTAATTTTAACATTCCATAGATTGAATTCGGATCAAGTTTTACAGAATATTGCAGGTACATGAGGTAGAAAATTTGATGGCGTAACCGCCCACCGGAGGCGATCGCAAAGCTCTGCCACACTCATGCTTTTACATCTGATTCCTTGAATTCTGATCTCATTATTTGTTTATTAACTTCCGTATAACTTATGACATCTCCTGAGCCGCAAACTGATTTTGAAGAAATCCCCCAGTCTTCATTTAAGCCACCTCCGACATCCCGACGGTGGCTTCGTTTATTGTTGGCTGTAGTACTCATAATTGGAGGTGGAACAGCTATAACTTGGCGTTTACTTACTCCTAACAACCCACCAGCAGCGGCTAATGCTCAACTTCCAGCCGTAAAAGTCAAACTCTCAGCAGTGCAAACAGGCACAGTTGAGGATAGTACAGAGTTTATAGCCACTCTAGAATCTAGGCGTTCAGTCAATCTCCAACCCAGAGTTCAAGGTCAAGTTACCCAAATATTCGTTAGGTCAGGAGATCTAGTTACGGCTGGTGCAGCAATTATACAAATAGACGCTAGACAGCAACAAGCCGCAGTTAATAGTTTATCTGCTGCTGCTCAAGTATCAAAAGCACAGTTAGCAAACGCTCGTGCTACGCTCAAATCTTTGGCAGCAGAAAGGTTAGGTAAAGTAGCTAATGTGCAGTTGAACCAACAAGAGTATAAACGCTATTCTGATTTAACTGATCAAGGGGCTGTATCTCGCCAAACTAAAGATTTATATGCTAACAAGCTGGCTACAGCTAAAGCAGAACTTGGGGCTATAGATTCCCGGATTCAAGCCCAAAAAGCCACTATATCCCAGGCTGAAAAATCTTTAGAGCAGGCTGATGCCAATATCAGACAACAACAAGTCCAACTTCAGTATTACAAAATTACTGCTCCCTTTAGCGGTACGGTAGGTAATATACCTGTAAAAGTAGGTGATTTCGTTAGTAATTCTACTCCACTAGCTACTATTACTCAAAATCGACCTTTAGAGGTCAATATCCCTGTGCCACTGGAACGAGGACCTCAATTGCGCCAGGGATTACCAGTAGAATTAATTAACGCCCAAGGTCAAAGTTTAACTACTACCAAAGTATTTTTTGTCTCTCCTAATATTACTAATAATTCCCAATCAATACTGGTCAAGGCACTGTATGATAACTCCGCCGGTCAGCTGCGGGCAGATCAGTTAATTCGCGCCAGAGTGATTTGGGATCAGGGTTCTGGAGTCTTAATTCCCACCACAGCAGTATCTCGCATTGCGGGAGAAAATTTTGTATTTGTAGCTCAAACAGAAACATCTCCTGAAGGTAATTCTCAATTAATAGCCAAACAAAAGCGAGTGAAGTTAGGCAATATCAAGGGTAATGATTACCAAGTAATTGAAGGTTTGAAAGCAGATGAAAAACTAATCATCTCAGGTGTACAAAATCTCCGAGATGGCTTACCGATAATTCCTGAAAATTAGGTGACAGGTGACAGGTGATAGAAAGAAATTTACCAATTACCAATTACCAATTACCAATTACCAATTACCAATTACCAATTACCAATTACCCAAATTCATGTTTGTTGATTTCTTTATTAAGCGACCTGTATTTACCAGTGTCTGCGCGATTATCATTTTGCTGGTAGGAGTAATTAGTATTCCGACTTTACCCACAGCACAATATCCAGAGATTAGTCCGACTCAGATTATTGTCACTTCTAACTATGTTGGTGCTAGTGCAGAAGTGGTAGAAAGCACTGTCACCTCTATTTTAGAACGTCAGATTAATGGTGTCGAAGGCATTAAATATATGACTTCGAGCAGTAGTAATGATGGCACTAGCACCATTACAGTTACATTTGATGCTTCACGTGATAAAGATATTGCCGCAGTTGATGTCCAAAACCGTGTTTCTTTGGCAGAACCACAATTACCAGAGGCAGTAAAACAAACGGGAGTAACTGTTAACAAGCAGTCTAATAATATTTTGTTAGGGATGGGTTTGTATAGTGAGAATAAAGAGTTTGATAATGTATTTTTAAGTAATTACGCTGATTTGTATATTGCTGATGCTCTCAAACGTCTTAAAGGTGTGAGTGAGGCGCGAGTTTTTGGTGAACGTCGTTATGCGATGCGTCTCTGGCTTGATCCCAATAAATTGGCTAGTCGCAATTTAACCACTGATGATGTAGTTGATGCTCTCAATGAGCAAAATTTACAGGTAGGTGTGGGGCAAATTGGACAACAACCAGCCCCAGATGGTCAGATGTATCAAATTGACTTGAGGGCAGTAAGTAGGCTGACAGAACCGCAGGAATTTGACAATTTAGTCATTAAAACGGCGGCTGATGGTAGTTTGATTAAATTGAAAGATGTAGGTAGAGCAGAACTTGGCGCTCAAAACTATAGCTCATTTCTGAGATTTAAGGGCAAAGAAGGTGTAGGTATAGGTATATTTCCCACACCGGGAAGTAATGTTTTGGACGTTGCCAGGGCTATTAAAAAGGAGATGGCACGACTTTCCCTAAGCTTTCCACCAGGGATGAAATATGACGTTGCATTTGATACGACAACCATTGTGGAAGGTTCTTTAAAAGAAGTAGTGAAAACTCTTGTAGAAGCCATCGCTCTGGTTATTCTGGTAATTTTTATCTTCTTACAAGATTGGCGCACTACTTTAATTCCTGTCATCACTATTCCCCTATCTTTAATTGGTACTTTTGCTTTCGTTAAAGCCTTTGATTTTTCCATCAATACTTTAACCATGTTTGGTTTAACCCTAGCCACAGGGATGGTAGTTGATGACGCAATTATTGTTGTGGAAAATATCTCCCGTTTAATTCAAGAAGAAAATCTCTCTCCCCACAAAGCTGCTTCTGTAGCTATGGCTGAACTGACAGGGGCGGTAATTGCAACTTCTTTGGTATTAATGGCTGTGTTTGTACCTGTGGCTTTTTTCCCTGGTTCAACTGGTCAAATTTATAAACAATTTGCTCTGACAATTGCTTTTTCTATCACGATTTCTACTTTTTTAGCCTTGACTCTCACACCTTCTCTGTGTGCATTGTTGTTACGTCAAAGTCGTCCTCCCGGTGGTATTTTTGGCTTCATTTTTGGGATGATCAATGGTTTTTTAGAAGCCATGCGGCGGGGATATCAGCAAGTTTTGATCTTGTTGACAAGAATCAAAGCCATTGTTTTAGTTGTCTTTATAGCCTTAATTGGGTTTACGGGTTGGCTTTATTTGAATGTCCCAACATCATTTCTTCCTGATGAAGACCAAGGTTATTTCATCACCATTATTCAAGCTCCAGAAGGTTCTTCACTTCAATACACGAGTAAGGTCATGAGTGAAGTGGAAACGGAAATCCTAAAATTACCAGAAGTTACAGGAACTTTTGCTATTGGTGGTTTTAGTTTTAGCGGTAATAGTGCTAATGGCGGTGTAATTTTCAGTACCCTTAAATCTTGGGATGAACGGAAAAAACCTAATCAGTCAGTACAGGCTATTATTGGTCAGCTAAGACAAAGATTTTTCAACATTACGGAAGCTAGTGTTTTTCCAGTTAACCCCCCGGCAATTAGCGGTTTAGGTAGTTTTAGTGGTTTCCAGTTTCAGTTACAAGATGTAGCTGGAACGAATAGTTTAAATTCTATGTTGGGAGTTGTCGGTCAATTTATGATGCGGGGTAATCAAACTCCTGGACTGCAAGCTGTATTTAGCACTTTTAAAGCGAATACACCGCAAATTCTAATTGAGGTAGACCGCAATAAAGCTAAATCTCTCCAGGTTTCCATTGACGATATTTTTAGAACTCTGCAAACTTATGTAGGTTCAAGATATGTCAATGATTTTAATTTTCTCTCACGCAACTATCGGGTATATATTCAAGCTGATTCTCAATTTCGTGCTAACCCCAATGATATCAATTCCTTGTATGTGCGTTCGGAAAATGACCAGATGATTCCTTTGAGTAGTTTGGTGAAATTGACTCCTACTACTGGAGCGCAAACTATTAATCATTACAACTTATTTCGCTCTATTGAAATTAATGGTTCTCCTGCTCCTGGTTTTAGTTCTGGACAAGCAACCGCAGCTATGGAGAAACTAGCTAAGGAGATTATACCCACAAGCATGGGTTATGAATGGTCGGGTATTGTGGCTGAGGAAAAAGAGTCTGGTGGACAAGCACCAATAATTTTTGGGTTGGGTTTAATTTTCGTGTTTTTGGTGTTAGCTGCTCAGTATGAAAACTATGTTGATCCTTTAATTATTTTGCTCTCTGTTCCTTTGGCTATTATGGGGGCTTTAGCATCGCAATCTTTACGGGGTTTAAGTAATGATGTATTTTGCCAAGTAGGGTTGGTGATGTTAATTGGTTTAGCAAGTAAAAACGCGATTTTGATTGTAGAATTTGCTAACCAGTTACGGGAACAACAAGGTTTATCAATTACTAAAGCTGCTGTTGAAGCTGCACAAGGTCGTTTACGTCCAATTTTGATGACTGCTATTTCTACTCTGTTGGGTATTTTTCCTTTAGCAGTGGCTACTGGTGCTGGTGCTGGTAGTCGTCAATCTTTGGGTACTGCGGTGTTTGGTGGTATGTTTGTGGCGACTTTTTTAAGTTTGTTTATTGTGCCAATTCTGTATATAATCATTGGTAAAATTCGTGAGGGTTTGCGACCTGTTCATTGATGATTTTGTCTGAATCAGGATACCCTTTGGGAAGTCAAAAGTAAAATGTCAAAAAGTTAGAATTTTTTTGTCTGAATCAGGATAACCAGGATTATAGGATTTACAGGATTGTAATTTGATGATTTATAGATGAGATTCATATATTTATTCTTACATCTCACTTCATAAATATTCACTTTTATCTATACTAATCATCAATAACTAACCAATAATCAAACAATCACATCCTGTACATCCTTAAATCCTGGACATCCTGATATGGCTAACGCCACGCTTCGCTATCAGACAATAATATGCTGTTTTTAATACAGCATACATGAAACCAACCATTAACGAATCATGAATAATCCACAACAACCGCGAGAATACGATGCTGTCCTTGGTGGTAATAGTCCATCAATGGAAAATACTGCGGTTTTAGGTGGAATTGAAGGGGTAAAATTGCGGTTACAAAATCCAGATTTAAATGTGAGAATTGCTGCACTGGAGCAAGCATTGAATTATGGAGAACAGGGTTTAGATTTAGTGATTGAAGGTTTAAAAGATGAATCTGGGGATATTCAAAATGCGGCTTATTTAATATTAAATAAAAGAACAGAATCAAGAATTAAGCAACTATTACAAAAGCCTAATCACGAAGGTTTAAAACTAGAACAAATAGAAGTAGTTACAATCAACAAATTTGGCGAAATTATTCAGCGTCAGCCGCGTGTAGCTAGATATTTTATAGAAGATTTGGGTGATGGTGTGAAATTGGAAATGGCTGCAATTCCGGGTGGTAGTTTTATGATGGGTTCACCAGAAAATGAAGAGGGAAGAAGTGATTCAGAAAGTCCCCAACATCAAGTTACAGTTCCTAGTTTTTTTATGGGAAAATATCCAATAACACAGGCACAATATCAAGTTATTATGGGAGAAAATGATTCCAGTTTCAAAGGTGATAATCGTCCCGTTGAACAAGTTGATTGGATTAATGCGGTGGCATTCTGTGAAAAGTTGAGCCAAAAAATCGGAAAACCCTACAGACTGCCAAGTGAAGCCGAATGGGAATATGCTTGTAGAGCGGGAACCACTACACCATTTCACTTTGGAGAGACGATGACAATAGATTTAGCTAACTATTGGCCTCGCTTGACTAATCCCGATGGGGTTAAAGATGAAACAACAGTAGTAGGCAGCTTTGGAATAGCTAACAATTTTGGATTGTATGATATGCACGGCAATCTATGCGAATGGTGTCAAGATAGGTGGCATAATGACTATGAAAATGCGCCTACAGATGGAAGCGCATGGGTTGATAAAACATGGCTTGAGATTGCACGGCGTATTGATATCAGGGTGGTGCGCGGTGGTTCCTGGAACAACAATCCTGAAAACTGCCGTTCTGCCTACCGTATCCAACTCCACCACGATTTCAGGAGTATGGATGTCGGTTTTCGTGTTGTTTGTAGTAGCACGATGAGGACTTACTAGCTCTTTGTACTCTTACTCTTCTTTACCTTCACCATAGGCGATAATTTTTTGTCTGAATCAGGATAAGTAAGTGGGCGTTAAAAATTGTCGTTATGACAAGGGAACAGGGAACAGGGAACAGGGAACGGGGAAGAGGGTTTTGGTGAATTTACTTTTTGTTACATACTTCGGTTTTTTCCCGCCGACTTACTTACCCAGGATTAAAGGATTTACAGGATGATTATTTGATGATTACTAGACGTGAATGATGTATTGATTATTACGGTAATTTCAGAAAAATTAACCTTTTGTCTGAATCAGGATAACCAGGATTAAAGGATTAACAAGATGATTATTTGATAATTACTAGACGTGAATAATGTATTGATTGTTACAGAAATTTCAGAAAAATTAACCTTTCTCCATACTAATCATCAACACCTAACCAATAATTAAACAATCACATCCTGGACATCCTGATTCTGACAAATGTAAAATTTTGACTTTTGACTTTTGACTTTTGACTTCCCGAAGGGTGTCCTGATTCTGACAATAATATGCTATTTTATATACAGCATACATGAAACCAATCATGAATAATCCACAACAGCCGCGAGAATACGATGCTGTGCTTGGTGGTAATAGTCCATCACTAGAAGGTGCAGCCGTTTTAGGTGGTATTGAAGGGGTAAAATTACGGTTGCAAAATCCAGATGCAAAGGTGAGAATTGCTGCACTTGAGCAAGCTTTGAATTATGGAAAACAGGGTTTAGATTTAGTAATTGCAGGTTTAAATGATGAATCTGTAGAAATACAAGATGCGGCTTATTTATTGTTAAGGAATAGAACCGAAACAAAAGTTAAAAAGTCTTTAATAGAGTTTAATACTCAAGGGTTAAAACTAGAAAAAATTGAAGTATTAACAGTCAATAATTTTGGTAAAATTATTCAGCGTCAGCCGCGAGTAGCCAGATATTTTATAGAGGATTTGGGTAATGGCGTAATATTAGAAATGGCTGCAATTCCTGGTGGTAATTTTATGATGGGTTCACCAGAAAATGAAGATAGAAGAATGGATAATGAAAGTCCTCAACATCAGGTTTCTGTTCCTAGTTTTTTTATGGGAAAATATCCAGTAACACAGGCACAATATGAAGCTATTATGGGAACTAACCCTTATCATTTCAAAGGTGATAATCGCCCTGTTGAATGCGTTAGTTGGGATAATGCAGTAGCTTTCTGTAAAAAGTTAAGCCAAAAAATCAGCAAAACCTACAGACTGCCAAGTGAAGCCGAATGGGAATATGCTTGTAGAGCGGGAACTAGCACACCATTTCACTTTGGAGAGACGATTACAACGGATTTAGCTAACTATGCTGGCTACTACACCTATGGTAATACGGTTAAAGGAATTTACAGAAAACAAACAACAGAAGTAGGAAGTTTTGGAGTAGCCAATAACTTTGGATTATATGATATGCACGGGAATGTATGGGAGTGGTGTCAAGATTATTGGAGGAGTGGCTATGACATTGCGCCTACAGATGGAAGTGCATGGTTAAATAATGAATCTTATTTTCCTCAAAAGGTGCTGCGCGGTGGTTCGTGGGACATCCTTCCTGAAGCTTGCCGTTCTGCTTTTCGCTACTTCAGTAACCTGGTCAACCGCAATATTGGGTTTCGGGTTGTGTGTAGTGGTGCGCCGAGGACTTAGTAGCACTATACGTTTTTGCCCTCTTGATTTTCTCTTCTCTTACCTCTCTCGCATAGTGAAAAAATTTTTGTCTGAATCAGGATATCCAGGATTAAAGGATTTACAGGATTGTAATTTGATGGTTGATAGTTGAGATTCATATATTTATTCTTCCATCTCACTTCATAAATATTCACTTTTCTCCACACTAATCATCAACAACTAACCAATAATCAAACAATCACATCCTGGACATCCTGATTCTGACAAATGTAAAATTTTGACTTTTGAATTTTGACTTTTGACTTCCCGAAGGGTGTCCTGATTCTGACAATAATATGCTATTTTATATACAGCATACATGAAACCAACCATTAACGAATCATGAATAATCCACAACAACCGCGAGAATACGATGCTGTGCTTGGTGGTAATAGTCCATCACTAGAAGGTGCAGCCGTTTTAGGTGGAATTGAAGGGGTAAAATTACGGTTGCAAAATCCAGATGCAAAGGTGAGAATTGCTGCACTTGAGCAAGCATTGAATTATGGAGAACAGGGTTTATATTTAGTAATTGAAGGTTTAAAGGATAAATCTTGGGATGTGCAAATTGCGGCTTATTTAATATTAATATCTAGAACAGAAGCAAGAGTAAAAAAAATATTACTAGAGTTTAAACCACAATGGTTAAAACTAAAAAAAATACATTTAGTAATAGTCAACAAATTTGGTAACCTTATTCAGCGTCAGCAACATATAGCCAGATATTTTACTGAAGATTTAGGTAATGGTGTAACTTTAAAAATGGCTGCAATTCCTGGTGGTACTTTTATGATGGGTTCACCAGAAAATGAAGAAAGAAGAGATAAGTTTGAAAGTACCCCGCATCAAGTGACTGTTCCTGGTTTTTTTATAGGAAAATATCCAGTTACACAAGCACAATATCAAGCTATTACTGGTGATAACCCCTCTAGGTTTAAGTTTGGAAGTAATAATCGCCCAGTTGAACAAGTCAGTTGGTATGATGCAGTGGCTTTTTGTGAAAAGTTAAGTAAAAGCACAGGAAAAAACTACAGACTACCAATGGAAGCAGAATGGGAATATGCTTGTAGAGCCGGGACAACTACACCATTTTATTTTGGTGAAACGATTACCCCAGATTTAGTAAATTACAATGGTTTTGCTCCCTACGCTGCTGCACCAGTAGGTGAATATCGAGACACAACAACGGATGTAGGTTCTTTTCCCCCTAATGCTTTTGGTTTGTACGATATGCATGGCAATGTGGATGAATGGTGTGAAGATAACTGGGATATTTACGTAAGACCTCCTTTAAATGGTGAGGAAGATAAGATAGTTCGTGGTGGCTACTATCACTACGGTGCTAATCTCTGTCGGTCGGCTGCTCGCAGTTATAGGGAGCGTGATGAGCGTACCAGAAACTGCGGTTTCCGGGTCGTGTTATGTTCCGAAAATTTGTAGAGTATGTAGGGTGCGTTAGGATAGCGAAAATACTATTTAATTTACGTTGAATTACATACGCAACGTAACGCACCAATATTAATTAAAAAATTAAACTTATTCTATTTTGTCAGAATCAGGATAACCAGGATTAGAGGATTTACAGGATTGTAATTTGATGGTTTATAGATGATACTATCTAAACTATACAGATTTATAACTAGTCATCAGGCACTTTAACTAACGAAGGTTTCTGATTTATATTCTGGGATATGGCTAGATTATAATTGTCTAAATAAGGCTGTTTTTAAGTAATATCTGAGGATGAATTTAAAATGAACCAAGATGAAATAGATGCTAAAATAGCTCAAGTAGTAGCTAATATAGATCGCAGATTGTCAGGTGAGAATATATCTGTTTTTGACAGAGTTGATATTGTCAAGAGGGAAATATGCCATGCTCTAAATATAAATATAAATATTGATCCTTTTAATTTAGATCCAAATACTATGTTATTGTTAATGAGCATTGATATTTGGTATGAAAAAAATTATAAGATTAAAATAAATGTCAATAATTTTATCCAAGAAAAACCTTTTCTTCTACAAGGAGATATTTATTACATTTGTGTGGATAAAATAACAGGTGAATATTATAATATTAATAATCATACAAATTTACCAGAGGTTATAGTAAAGGATTTAACAGAACAAGAACATAAATTTTTACGAGAAGAATTTAAAAGAGCAAAAATACAATGGGCAGCTATAGAAAATCTACAATCTGTTATTTGTCAGCGAGATGAAAGAAGAAAAAGTGAAAATGATTTTATCGGACTTCAAGAAAATAGTTTTTGCTTGGCTGCTGAAACAATAAATTTTCTTTCTCTTGCTATTGAGGATTTGAATCTTGCTATTCTTACCTTAAAAAATACCAGCAGCAGTAACTATCAATTCATAATTTTCCCCCTTTCACAAGCCATTGAGAAGCTATTAAAAGCTTGTGTTATTTCAGAAAATTTAATGCTGGGTGAAGAAATTCAAAAATTAGTGAGAAAATTAAGTTACAAACCATACGGACATGATTTATTATATATAGTTCAAGATAGCAATTACAGGCAAGCTCTTCCTTTTCCTGAAAACATAGAATCAGAAATACAAAAATATTCTTTTTTCCATAACAATGCTAAGTCTAGATATGATATTATGACTGTCTCTTCAGAGCAAGCAGTAGGCATGATAGACGCTGCATTGAATATTTTTCAATTAATAAGCGAAAAACTTTATAGTCCCTTATGGGAAGTTTTATGGGAAGTTATGTATGGTCATGAATATTCCTCAGAAATATCAGAATATTATGATCAATTAGAGGATGATAATTGTGATTTTGATTAATACAGTTAAAATAATTATGTGGCATTTTCTGTCATAAATTACTTAACAAATTATAATTATTACCTACAAATAAAAAACCCAATAAACTAACAACTACCCCCCATTTATACATAATGAATAACCCCCATCAACAACTACTCCAACAAATAGACCTCATGCTTCGCGCCCGCTATCCCCTACTATATATAGTCGGAGTCGAAGAAGAACCAATAGAACAAGTCCTGCAACAACTCACCCAAATATCCCAGACACCACGACAACTATTATTATGGGATATCGTCACCGGTTGGGATGACAACGGAACTGATAAAGGTTCAGTCATGGGTGCATTATCAAGAATTACCAAAACCCCAGAAAATACAACCACAATTTTTGTATTGCGAGACATACATTTTATCCTCAAAAACCCCGAAACAGAAAAAAATGCTCCCGTAATTCGTGCTATCAAAAACCTCACCCGTCAACTCAAACGCACACGCCAAACCCTCATCCTCACCAGTCATACATTAACCATTCCTCCAGAACTACAAGAAGAAATTACAGTAATTGATTTTCCCTTACCCAACATTCAAGAAATAGATTATTTAATTCATCAATTAATAGTCCCCGAAAAACTTAACTTAAATGGACTAGGAAAAGAACAATTAATCAAAGCCTGTCAAGGATTAAGTCGCGCCAGAATTAGAAGAGTTTTAGCCGCAGCTTTAGCAGCAAAAGGACAAGTCAACGAAACAGATATTGATAGAGTATTAGAAGAGAAAAAACAAGCAGTTAGACAAACAGGAATATTAGAATTTTACACATCCAATGAATCATTAAAAAATGTCGGTGGATTAGAAAATCTTAAACAGTGGGTGCGAATGCGTCAAGATGCTTTTACCGAAGAAGCACGACGTTATGGCATACCCAACCCCAAAGGCGTTTTATTAGTAGGAATACAAGGAACAGGAAAATCATTATCAGCCAAAACTATCGCCCATGAATGGCGTTTACCATTGTTACGTTTAGATGTGGGGAGATTATTTGGGGGAATAGTCGGAGAAAGTGAAAATCGCATTCGCCAAATGATACAATTAGCAGAAGCAATATCACCCTGTGTATTATGGATGGATGAAATAGATAAAGCATTTGGTAATATTAATAGTGGTGTAGATGGTGACTCTGGAACATCGCGCCGGGTATTTGGTACACTCATTACCTGGATGCAAGAAAAAACCAGTCCGGTGTTTATGGTAGCCACTGCTAATAATGTGCAAATATTACCAGCCGAGTTATTAAGAAAAGGGCGATTTGATGAAATATTCTTTTTAAATTTACCTACGGAAAAAGAACGCCATGATATTTTTAAAGTCCACATTCAAAAAATCCGTCCTTCCCGACTGCGAGATTTTGATTTACTGAAACTTGCTAGAAATAGCGAGAATTTTAGCGGTGCAGAAATTCAACAAGTAATTATTGATGGAATGCACCGCGCTTTTGGTAGTTTAATAGATGGTAATAGGCGGGATTTTAACACTGAAGATATTTTAGCGGCGGTATCGGAAACTGTTCCTTTAGCGGCTATTGCTAAGGAACAAATTACCAGTTTAAAACGCTGGGCTGCGGAAGCTGGCGCAAGAACGGCTTCTATTGATACACTGTTAATTGAGGAGTTAAAGGTTTATTCTCAGCAGCAAGGTTTGGGTCCTTTGGAGGTGGATTAAGAAATAAAAGAAAACGAACCACGAAGAAGCGTTCGCGCAGCGTCTCGAAGAGATAGGAAGCGAAGGGAAGAGAGTTTAAGAGAGATTTTTCATAGGAGTTAATTTTTTATGTCTCATTTTACAACTATCAAGGTGCAAATTAAGCAGGGTGAAGTGCTGCTTCAAGTATTAAAAGAGTTGGGTTATCAAGTTGAACAAAATACTCATGTTCGGGGTTATAGGGGTGATAAAACTAATGCTGAATATGTGATTAAGCAATCTAATGGTTATGATTTAGGTTTTCGTCAAAATGGAGAAAGTTATGAATTAGTGGCAGATTTTTGGGGTGCGAAAATTAATCAGCAGGAGTTTATTAATAATATTAGTCAAAAATACGCCCATAAAACCTTGATGGAAACCATACAAACTGAGGGTTTTAATGTGGAAGAAGAGGAAGTTTTAGCAGATGGTACGGTGCGGGTTCTAGTTGGTAGATGGGTTTAAATAAGAATAAATTAAGATCCCCGACTTCTTTGTAATATTTTATCAATCAATGATTAAATAAGGTAAGAAGTCGGGGATCTCAGGACAAAAGGAAAAATCATCATGGCTGAATATCAAAAGATAGAATATCGCATTGGTAAAGATGGTAAAATTGTGGAACGGGTTTTAAATGCAACTGGTTCTAGTTGTGTGGAAACAACAAAAGGGTTAGAAAAATCCTTGGGAGAAATAGAATCTCAGGAATTATTACCAGAATATTATCAAGATGATGAGTTAATTACCACTTCTGAAAATCAATCTTTACAACAACAATAATTCCTCGTTCCTTGTCTCTGACAAGGAATGCAATATAGAGGCTCTGCCTCTTCTGATAAAATGGAGGTAGAACCTCTAGAATTACATTCCCAGTCTGGAGACTGGGAACGAGAATTAAATAAACTAAGAAATAATATGCTAGAACAAATTAATCAAGTTGCTTTTGCTGTAATTCTCGTAATCATCGTTTATATTATTCTGCGGATATTATTCCCAGAAAATAATCAAGATACATCTAATAATAATGAATCTGTAACCTCTCCAGACACAGAACAGAAAATCAAAGATTTAGAAATTCAATGTCAACGACTAAGGGAGGAATTAAAACAACAATCTCAACAATTGCAAAGTGATTTTCAAAATGAAACTTTTACCCAATTACAAACCTTACTCAGCAACTATCCCACAGTCAAAAAAATGGCTTTAGCTAAACCTGATTTACCAGCTAAAAATCTAATTTCCCTATTTACATCTTTAGATAATTTAATTACCAGTTGGGGTTATACTGCTATTGGTGAAACTTGGGAACAGGTTAATTATAATCCCCAATTACATCAAGCTGATAGTGATGATATTCAAGAAGGGGAATTAGTCTATATTCGTTTTATTGGTTATCAAAATAGTGATAAAATTCTCTATGCTGCTAAGGTTAGTCGCACTCTTCCTCCAGGATTTGATAATAATTAAATGATAATATAGTAGGTTAGGTTGAGGAACGAAACCCAACATTTACTGCTTACAAATTATTAAATAAGTAAGTGGGCGTTAAAAAATATAATATAAACCTAACCCCCCAGCCCCCTTCCCTACTAGGGAAGGGGGAGTCAAAGCCTCTCCCCTGGTAGGGGAGAGGTTTGGAGAGAGGTTTTATATTTAATTGTGCCAAGTTACTTAATATCTTTATTATGTCTGAACCCAACATAAAAATATTTCGTTTTTGTTGGGTTGCGCTTCGCTTAACCCAACCTACTTGAATTATGACAATTATTGCAATTGATTTTGGTACAAGTAATACTGTAATTAGTATTTTAGAACCTGATACTCAACAACCTAAAAGTTTACGTTTTCCTAATTTATCCCGTGTATTTGTGGGTGTGACTTCTCAAGGTGAAAGATTAGAATATCCGGTTATTCCTAGTTTAATATTTATTAAATCAGGTAATAATATTATATTAGGTGAAGGTGTGAGAAGTCAACGTTTAGGACTTTCTCAAAGTTATCCTCCTGAACGGTTATTTAAAAAGTTTAAACGTGATTTAGCTGGGGATTATCAACCACCAGCAATTCAAATTGATGGCATAAATTATCATGTTGTTTCTGTTTCTGAGTTGTTTATCCAAACTATTTGGACAGAAATTAAAAAGCAAAATATCGAACCTAGTCATTTAATTTTTACTGTTCCTGTTGGTGCTTTTGAACGTTATTTAGATTGGTTTCGAGATTTAGGAAAAAAGTTAAATGTTCCAAAAGTATCTATCGTTGATGAATCTACAGCAGCAGCTTTAGGTTATGCTGTAAAAAGTCCCGGTAAATTGATTTTAGTAGTAGATTTTGGTGGGGGAACTCTCGATTTAAGTTTAGTTAAAACTGTAACTAATTCTGATAAAAATAATAGTTTACGCGCTGAGGTTTTAGCTAAGTCGGAAGCTTATGTAGGTGGTGAAGATATTGATGTTTGGATAGTTGATGATTATTTACGTTCTCAAAATCTCACACCGGAAGCAGTGGGTAAAATTAGTTATCAGAATTTATTAGAAATTGCTGAAAGGTTAAAAATTCAATTATCAAAAAATTCATCTGTTTCTGAAAGTTGGTTTGATGATGAATCTTTTATGTCTTATGAATTAAAAATAACTCGTGAAAAGTTAGAAGAGATTTTAGAATATAGACAGTTTTTACAACAGTTACGAGATGCGTTAGATGAAGTTTTAACTTTTGCATTGCGAAAGGGTATTTCTAAAAATGATATTGAACAAGTTTTATTAGTGGGAGGAAGTTGTTTAATTCCCGCAGTTCAACAATTGATAATTTCTTATTTTGGTAAAACTAAGGTAAAGTTAAATAAACCTTTTGATGCAGTTTGTCATGGTGCATTAGCAATAACGCAGATTACCGAAATAGATGATTTTTTGCGTCATAGTTACGCAATTCGTTTATGGGAAAGTTACAGTAAAAGTTATATTTATCATCATTTATTTACCAAAGGTGAAAAATATCCTTGTCAACGTCAAGAATGGTTAACTTTACAAGCTGCTAATAATGGACAAAGAGAGATTCGTTTAGATATTGGTGAGTTAGGTGATACGACACAAACAGAAATTGCTTTTGATGCTTCAGGAAGAATGACTTCTAGCACTCTTCAACATCAAGAAAGTTACTGTTCTTTAGATACTCAACATCAACAGGTTTGTGTGGCAAAACTTAACCCTCCAGGTGAAGCAGGATTTGATAGAATATCGGTGTTATTTGAGGTAGATTCTCGGCGGACTTTGTTAGCAACTGTGAAAGATTTATTAACAGGAGAAGTGTTAGTTGATAGGGGAGAAATTTATAAATTGACGTAATTTTTGGTAATACCCAGAAAAAGATACTCCCGAAACTACTCAGGAAAAAGAATAAAATTCATATATTAATAATCTCTGTTAAAACCAGAAATAGTGAAATTCAAAATTCAAAAACTCCTGTGTTCCCAGTCCCTTCTAGTCTAAAGTGTGGGTTCTGGTGTTTCTGTCGGTTCTGGTGTGGGTTCTGGTGTGGGTGTTTCTGTGGGTGTGGGTTCTGGTTCTGGAGGATTTTCTGCTGTGACAGTTAGTTGATAATCTACGGGTTTTGACGCTTTGGAAACGACGACAAATTCATAAAATCCGGTTTCTGGTAATGTCTTGGAAACGTTACGTTGTGTAGAATCTTCTAAAAATGTGACTTTACCAGAGGGAGAATAAATTGATAGTAAAACTTGAGAACCGGCATCTAGTTTAACTTCCATATTTTGATCTTTGGCCAGTCCAGCAATGAAAACTTTACCTCCTCCTGGTTGGAGAGTACCGCTAATTGTTTTACCTGTAGCACCTTCAGGAAACACTATTCTTTGAAAGGCGCTGTTTGCAAGGATGGCGTTTAGTTTATCACTGACAAATGCGTGCCAAACTTGCCCTATTGGTTGATCTAGGAAATTGTTACCTCGCTGTTCTGGGAATACACGGTAGAAGGCAGCATCACCCAAGTCATACAAAGAACGACTACCAACATTGATTTTGTTAACTTCTACTTTCCAGCGATCGCGTTCTGCTGGTGTATAAGTTCCTATTTGCCTACGGGAACTCTCACTGAGAGGAGAAAGCTTATCAAGGACTTCGGAGGCGGTTTGATCCCATTCTGACCGCAAACTTTCATCTTCTGGTTTATCGCTGAGGGTGCGTCCTGTAAGACTGGGGTTTTTTTGCCAAAAGATTTGATTAATTAAACTGACATAAAAGCTATTATTTATACCCAACTGTTGACGGCGATCGCTCAATCTTTGTTTGCGTTCTCTTTCTGCTGGTGAATAATTAGCTGTGGGTTCAGGGGATGGAGTTTTGCTAGGGGTAGGACTGGATGTAATCAAGGGATCACTTCCCTTTAAACCCTCTGGGCGGTTATTGAATCCCCACCACAGCAGACCTACACTACTAAATAAGGCGACGGTAACAATAAAGACGTTTGTAGCTGTCCATACACTTGCGGTTTGAGGTGTGGGCGTGACAACAGGTTGATGGACTGGTGTTTTGGGGGGAGAGACAGCCACTGTTCCTGCTGTGGGAATAGGTGGGGGTGTGGGAGTTGGGTATTGAGTAGGAGGATAGTTAGCTGGGAGTTGGGTGGGAGGATAATCAACTCCTTGGGGGTTGAGTGCTGCAAGAACTTGACGGGTTGACTGATAGCGATCGCTTGGTCTTGGCGATAGCATTTTATCTAAAATGTTACCTAAGACGGGACTGAGGTTAACTTCTCGCCGCCATTGCCAATTTAAATTTTCAGTATCAATTAATTCTTGCGGTTGTTTACCTGTCAGTAAAACTAGCACTGTTACAGCTAACGCATATAAGTCACTGTGGGGAGACACCAGACCTGTTTGCATTTGTTCTGGAGGTGCAAACCCTATTTTTCCTAACAGAGTGCCACTGTTACTAGATGAGATTTCACCCGATTGATAATATTGAGAAGCGACAGTTGCAGCGACTTGTTTAACACCACCAAAATCAATTAATACTGGTAATTTATCAACATTGCGAAGCATTAAATTATCAGGAGAAATATCACGATGAATTACACCCACAGAGTGGATATATTCCAAGACTGGTAAAATTTGCTGTAATAGCTGACGTACTTCTATTTCTGTAAATCTTAACCCCTGCTGTTTGCGGGTATTTAATAAAGAATTATAAGTTTCTCCTTCTACATGATCTTGCACCAAAAACAGGTATTCTTTACCTTGCAAGTTCATACTTAATAATTCCCGAAAGCGGGGAATTTGGTGATGTTTTAATTGATAAAGAACACTTGCTTCCCGCTGAAATAGTTCCTTAGCTTTTTGGACAACGTAGGGAGTTTGAACTTGGGGAGAAAATTCCTTTAAAACACAAGCTTCTCGGAAACGGTTGAGGTCTTCAGCTAAATAAGTCCGTCCAAACCCACCTTGTCCGAGTAGACGAACAATAACATAGCGATCGCCTAAAGTTTGTCCAGCTTGGATACCACTGGTTGCAGTAGGGATATCTAACATTTTCTCCCCGCACTGGAGACAAAACTTACTACCCGACGGATTTTGATGCCCTTGAGAACAATAAAGATTAGTCATTAGTTAGTAGTAATTAGTAATTAGTAATTAGTAATTGGTAGATTTTCTTCCCAGTTCCCAGTCCCCAGTCCCCAATCACTTGTTCCCTACCTGATCAGATGCGATCGCATACCAAATTTGCAGAAAAGTCTGCTGATTTAGTTTCCCACGCTCTTGACCAGGAAACAATGGATCAAATTTCTGATATGTCTCTTCTCGCAAATCCTGAAAAGACTTATATTTACCCAATCTACCAGCTTTAGCCAGTTGATCCCAACGCTGAGAATCTTGTTGACTATAACTACCTATTTTCCGGCGTGCTGTTTGACTTAAATTAGCCCGTTCAATGTTCTTTAACAACTCATCAGCTGTACTATTCCACTGTTCACGTAAAACTCTATCTTCCGGTTTATCTGTTAACACCCTTCTTTGCAATCCCGTTCTTAAGGTATAAAAGCGTTCATCTACTATCCTAGTAAAAACCACTGGAGAAATTTCCAACTCTTGCAAGCGGCTGAAAACTTCTTGAATACTGCGATTACTATTTGCTACACCCCCAGGATTATTGATAGATGGTATTTTGGGAACTTCAATTTTAGGTAAAGTAATTGATGATACACTTTTTACCATAAAATTTCCCAACGCCCACACACCCACGCCAGTTAAAGTTACTCCCGTCGTAATGATAAAGCTAACAGCAAAAGGGCGCAACCATACTGGCATGGGGATTTGTTGGACAGCAAGTTGAGTCCGATGATGGAATTTACTACCAATAGCTTGGGCGCGTTTTACCCCAGGTGCGGCTACCATCGTTTTCAACTTGGTAATATAAGGATTTTGGGTATTGACGGGAGGTTGCATAGTATTTATTGTATTTACTGTATGGAGAGAAGCTGATGGGGGTAAATCTTTGAGGACTTGATCAGCTTTTTGATAGCGATCGCTCGGCTTATATGCCAACATCTTTTTTAAGATGGCCTCTAATTTCGGACTAACATTAATTTCCTTTCCCCAGTACCAAGTCCCGTTATAGCTATCATAAAGTAATTGCGGTTCCTTCCCAGTCACTAACACCAAAACAGTCACTGCAAACGAGTATAAATCGCTACTTTTAAATACTTTTCCCTGAATTAACTGTTCTTCAGGTGCGTAGCCTTTTTTACCTAATAAAGTTCCATTTCCAGCCAACTGTGTCTGCCAAAAACCCTGATAAGCTGGTAATTGTTTTACACCTCCAAAATCGATCAACACAGGTAAATTATCACTTTGGCGTAAAATCAAATTATCCGGTGAAATATCGCGGTGAACTATATCTAGAGAGTGAATATAACTCAAAACGGGGAGAAGATTGTACAGAAGGTTAATAACTTCCTCCTCACTAAAAGATTTTCCCTGACTTTGACGGTGTGCAAATAACTGATAATAATTAGCACCCTCAATATAATCTTGGACTAAAAAGAAAAAATCCTTAGTGCCAATCTTTGCTTGTAGTGAAGCATGAAAACGCGGAATTTGGGGATGCTGAATTTTTTTGAGTACACTTGCTTCCCGTTCAAATAATTCTTTAGCTTTCTGTAAATCTTCTGATTTGACAACTTGGGGGGCAAATTCCTTTAAAACACACTTTTGACGGCTTTTTTGCCTATCAATCGCCAAATAGCTACGTCCAAAACCACCTTGCCCCAGTATACGCGCAATTTCATAACGATTATCTATTACCTGTCCTACAGTTAGAGGTAACGCTTCTCCGCAGTGAGTACAAAAACTGTTACTGCTATTATTCACGTGTTTTTTGCTGCAATATACCGACATGGTAGGGGAAGATAATCAGTTACTCATACAGTTCTACAACAGCGAAAAGGTAATTTACGAACATTTCCACCAAGGCATATATTAAAAAAATACAAAAAATAAATTAATTATACAATCTTGTGGGGTGGGCATCTTGCCCGCCCAAATCACCGAATCATTAAAAATCACAAGCCTGATGAAACCGCAAACACAAACCCAAAACGCAATTAAAGAACTGGAAAATTTTGTCTCTACTCCCTTAGCAGAGAAATTAGCACAGCATCTGAACATTGACACTCAAGAAATAGTTATACATCTATTTCAAACTGTAGCTGCTACTGTACCAGCTTACAAAGCATTTTTAGCAGAACATCACATCAATCCTGAGACAATTCAAACCTTAGCAGACTTCCAAAAGTTGCCAGTCATTTGTAAAGAAAATTATATTTCTCTTTACTCCTTATCAGAATTATGTAACTATGGAACATTAGGAAGCTGTGATATGATCGCAGCTTCCTCTGGCTCAACGGGGAAACCCACATTTTGGCCGCGTTTCTTGACAGATGAACTACAAATAGCCACAAGGTTTGAGCAGATTTTTCACGATAGTTTTCATGCAGACACCAAAAGCACCTTAGCAGTAGTGTGTTTTACCTTGGGAACATGGGTAGGGGGAATGTTCACGACCAATTGTTGTCGGTATCTTGCCCTCAAAGGATATCCTATCACAGTCATTACTCCTGGTAACAATAAAACAGAAATTTTGCGAGTTGTGCAGGAACTGGGTGGTAACTTTGAGCAAGTTGTACTATTAGGATATCCGCCATTTCTTAAAGATGTAATTGATATGGGTATTGCCAATGGTTTACAGTGGGGACAATATCAAATTAAACTAGTAATGGCTGGAGAAGTATTTAGTGAAGAATGGCGGAGTTTAGTTAGTGAAAGGATAGGATCTGAAAATCCCTGTTATGATTTTGCTTCCATGTATGGAACAGCAGACGCAGGAGTTTTAGGAAATGAAACACCTTTAAGTATTTGTATTCGGCGGTTTTTAGCAGAAAATCCCGCAGCAGCTAAAGCATTATTTGGAGAGTCTCGTTTACCAACATTAGTACAGTATGATCCTTGTAGTCGATTTTTTGAAGTTGAAGATAGTAGATTAATATTTTCTGGTAATAACGGCATTCCTTTAATTAGATATAATATCTTAGATAATGGTGGGTTAATTAGTTATGACCAGATGCTGAAATTTTTAGTAGAGTGGGGGTTTAATCCCATTATAGAATTACAGCAAAATAGAGGAATTAATCAATTACCATTTGTTTATGTTTTTGGACGTTCTAATTTTACCGTTTCCTATTTTGGTGCAAATATTTACCCAGAAAATGTGACAGTGGGATTAGAACAACCGATAATTCGAGAATGGGTAACAGGTAAGTTTGTATTGCAGGTACAAGAAGATTTAGATAAAAATCGCTTTTTATCTGTGGTTGTGGAATTAGCACCAAATATAGAGGGTAGTGAAGAGAAAAGACAAGCTATAACTAGTTCTATTCTTTCTCAACTGTTGCGGTTAAATAGCGAGTTTGCTAATTATGTTCCCGTGGAATATCAAACACCGCAAGTAGAATTAAAACCTACGGGTGATGTTGAGTATTTCCCTGTAGGTGTCAAACATCGATATACACGAAAGTAATACCAATTCATAATTCATAATTTATTTTGTAGGTTGGCATAGGCAGTCGCAATCCAACCTACATAATAGGTAATTAATGATGTCTTGTATTCTGTCTAGAGTAACGACATCTATAATACCTGCCATGATAATATCTATAACGATTTCTTCCAGTACAAGTCCGATAACGTCTTACATGGGTAGTAGTCTGACGACGATAATGAGGATGTGCATCAGCATTTTGTGTAATACCCAACACGGACATAGACGCTATTACAGTAGCGATAAAAAAAGAAGTAATACGTTTCATGAGGGTAATTTGAAGAGTTGGTAATTATTTCTAGAAGCGCAGGAAGTTTACGAAGCGGAGATTCCATAAGGCTGTGAATATATCTTAGCACCAAAATTTAGTGATGAACAAAAAGATTTTTATAATCAAATCCCCAACATATTTAAGAAGTCAGGGATCTAAGATTCCTAAAAAATTTACCAGGGATTACCAATAATTGTAAAAGCTGACCAATAATAAGGGTGGGAGAAAGTTTCATCCCTCAATGCTGCTAATTCTGATGGAAGTTGCAAACCTCCACTAGATCCCTGTAACTCACCCCTTTTTAAACCCACTTTCCCTTTTAGCATAGCAACTTGTGCTGCTTGCAGTGCTTTTGCTTTGAGTGGTGTCTGTTGCAAATGCTGATAAAATTCTGTCATCAAAGCCAAAGTTCCCACATCGCTAACATTCCAAATACTGGCCAAAACGGATTTTACTCCTGATTTAACTGTTAACCCTGCAAAACCTAACTCTGCTTCTTGATCTCCCAACGCAGTTCTACAAGCACTTAGAACTAATAAATCCACTGGTGGTTTATCCAAATTTAACTTGTCGATTTCATCTAATCTAATTCTTTCATTACCCCAGAACTGAATATAAGACTGATCGGGGTTTCCTGGTTTAAACTCTGCATGGGTAGCTAAGTGAACAATTTTAAAAGGCTGTTTTTTTCGTTGTGCTTGGAAATTTTTGAGGGTAAATTCTTGATTGATAAATTGTTTACTTGAACCCAATTCTTGGGTAATTTCATTTAATTCTACTGGTACTGCTGGTAAAGATTCCAGTTGAGAAAATTCCGATGCACCCATTGCTAAAACTTGCGAATACTTAGTTTTTTTGTAGTTAGAATTCATTAAATTAAAAGCAGGAATGCGGGCGATCGCATACTTTTCTACTAAAAACTGTTTTCCATCATGTAATGCTGCTATTGGTAGAGTACGTAAACCACTTCCTAAACAAAAAAGTATGGTATCTATTTTTTCAGTTTCTAGCGTAGATTCTAATGGTTTTACCATCCACTTATATAATGTTTGGGCTGGTTCCAAGTAAGCTTTGGTTCTACGTCTGCTGGGACTGGTAATGGCGACATTTAGCCTTTTGATCACATCCATTAAAGTCTTTTTGTCAGCTTCTACAACACTATAAACCTGTGGTTTTTTCCCAGGAGTGATGATTACTAATTGCAGTTGTGTTTCTCGTGGCCATATCCAGATAACAGCAGATTTTGTAGAAGTTTGTTGAGATATTTTAGTAAGTGTCTTCCCTATATCTTCAGCCGTTAAGGTAAAATCCGCCAAATTTTGATCAAAATATTGTTCATAGTCTTTTTCCCAATGTTTCTCAACTTCATTTACTGCTTCAATAAAGTTTTTGTTTTTGAGAAATCTATCCCAATCTTCTTCTTTAACAGCATAAGCAGATTGATTTTGCAGGAGAAGATTAAAGGTAATTGTACTTAAAAATACCAAAGCAAATAATAAAGAAAAAGTAATTGCTTTTTTCCATCGATTGTGAAACATTAATGTACTCCCTAGCTTTTACTACTTACTTAATTTAAGCATATTTTCCATATCCCCTGCCAGTGATATAAGTTTTTAGTTACTTCGGTTTAGTTAACGTGTAAGTAATATAGCAATCCTAAATGAGTTATGAACAAGAAGATCCCGGACTTCTTTAAGGAGTCCTGTATCTAAGCCTCTCAGCGTTTGCGAATCAAATAGGATTGCTAGAGATCAGGAATTAAACATAAATATAAATAATTTAATCAGGATGAAAACATGATGGATTATTTTTATACAATGTCTAATCTTTGGACTCCTGAATTGTGAAAATATTGATCGTTGATTTATCCTTGACAAAAAACCGAGATTATATTATAGCAAGTCTATTTTCGTCAAAATCACAAATTTTAATCAAATAATAATTAACAAATAATCAATTAATAATCAATTAATAATCAATTAATAGCTAGATCATATTCACTTCTTAACCTCTAAATGAAATCCTATTTATTGTGATATCAAAAAATAATCAGTCCATGTAAATCTTTCTAAAACCGTCATAGAAAGAAAGGTTGATGCAACTTTCGGTTTATAGTTTTGAGCCTTTGTTGTTACAGCTTTTGCGCTGATTTATTAGTAATTATTGCCAAGAAAATTGAAGAATTTGATGCATATTAATACACCATTCGATACAACCCAACCCGCACAAGTTAAAGGTTTGAACGGTTATACAGTTGACCCTATTTTTACTGTTGGTGAAACCATTAATGGTTATACCCCACCAGGTATTCTTGATGGTACAGGTGCTTTTGAACTCAACGAAACCACAGTTAGAATCTTGGTTAACAGCGAACTGAGCAGCAACGTAGGTTATGAATATACCCTGGAAAGTGGTGCTTCATTACCTGGTGCAAGAATTAGCTATTTTGACATTGATAAAAGTACCCTGAAAATAGTTGATTCAGGTCTAGCTTATGACACCATTTACAACCGTGCTGGTGAAATTGTAGACGAAGCTTCTGACTTAGAATTTGGTGGTATTGACCGCTTTTGTTCTGCCAACTTAATGGAAGCCAACCAGTTTGGTGCTGGTATGGGTTTTGCGGATACCATCTACTTTGCTGGTGAAGAAACCGACGGTGGTACAGAATTTGCCTTGGATGTACAAACAGGTGAACTGTGGGCTGTACCCTGGTTAGGTCGTGCGGCTTGGGAAAGCGTCACCGAACTAGACACTGGTAACACTGATCAAGTAGCCCTGTTAGTAGGAGATGATCGCGGTGCTGCACCATTAATTCTCTATGTTGGTAACAAAAATGTTAATGGTGATGGCAGTTTCTTAGATCGTAATGGACTAGCTGACGGTAAATTGTATGTTTGGGTTGCCGATGATGCCGCAGATGCCGCAGATGCTATTGAAGCTGATCCTAGAGATTTTAATGGCAGTGGTAACAACACAAACGGTAAATTTGTGGAAATCGACCACTATCGCCCCGACTTAGCTGGTACTAATGGTTACGATGCTCAAGGTTTTGCCGATCAAGCTAAACAGGATGCGTTAGCTGCGGGAGTAGGTGCTTTCTTGTTCTCTCGTCCTGAAGATGTAGCCACCAACCCCTTTGATGGTACTGAAGCTGTTTTGGCTTCCACTGGTCGTACTGGTATTTTCGATGATGCTGATACCTGGGGTACAACTTATAAAATAGATGTTGACTTTGGCGCAACTGAAATCACCGCAAACCTTAACATCCTCTACGATGGTAACGACGACGGTAACAAAGATTTTGGATTGCGGAGTCCTGATAACTTAGACTGGGCTGATAATGGCAAAATCTATGTCCAAGAAGACCGCGCCATTGGTGCTGACCTATTTGGTGCAACTTCTGGAGAAGAAGCTTCTATCTGGAGTATTGACCCATCAGCCGCAGATCCTGCTGCAACTGCAACCCGTGTAGCACAAATTGATCGCTCTGGTGTACCTGTCGGCCAAACTGATTCTAGCCCTACAGATATTGGTAACTGGGAATCCTCCGGTATTCTCGATGTTTCCGAACTGTTTGGTAACGCTCCTGGTACACAGTTCATCATTGATACCCAAGCTCACAGCCTTCGTGATGGCGATATTATTAATAAACCCGGTATTGATACCGATGGAGATGGCACAGTTGAAGCTAGTGACAACTTGGTGCAAGGTGGCCAGTTAGCTTTCTTAGTTACTCCTAATGCCTCTTTGATTCAAGATTCTCAATTGGTATCTGGTTCTACTGGTGCAGATACTTTGACAGGTGGTATTGACTTTGATGGGGTCAATGACATCGTGTTCACAGGTGCTGGTAATGATGAAGTCGATGTTCCCTTTGGTAGTAATCTAGCAGGAGACAACCGCATCTTTACTGGTAGCGGTGCAGATGTTATCTATGTGGGCGATCGCGATCGCTCTTTTGGTGGTAGTGGCAATGATGAAATAGACGCTACAGATGCTACTGACTACCGTCTCTCTGGTGGTGCTGGAAATGATATCTTCTACCTGGGTGCAGATGGTCGTGCTTTAGGTGGTGATGGTAATGATCAATTCTATGTCCAAGAAGGTGGCGGAAATTTAATTTCCGGTGGTGCTGGTGCTGACCAATTCTGGATCGTGACTGGAGATTTACCTGCTACTGCTAATACCATCGTTGACTTTGAGATGGGTACTGATGTTTTAGGTATTAGCGGTCAAGGTGCTGGTTTTGATTTCAGCGACCTAACTTTGAGCGGTGACAGCATTATGATTGGTGCAACAACCGTGGCTATGTTGAATGGAATGAATACGACTGGTTTGACTGCTGCTAATTTCGCTTTTGTTTAGTAAAAGACAGCATTCATAAAGACAGCATTCATTTTAAATTTTTGACTTTTAAAAGGTCTCAGATCCTCGATTTCTCTAAGAAGTCGGGGATCTTATTTTTTTAACTAACCACAGAGGCACAGAGAACACAGAGAGAAGAAAAAAATGCTTAATTTTTAATGCTTAATTTTTAAAGTTAATTATGAACTATGATTTATTTTAACCTTTTGTTTTACCTAAGTTATTTCTATCTTAATCTTTTTATGAAAATATCACTTATTGGTACTTGTTAAAGTTTCTCATTGTGCTTTTTTAGTGAGTGAATACTGAGAAATTTAATAGTACCCAAAAGTAAAAATCAAAAACATCAAAAACAGAGATATTAAATATATGGTTCAAAATGTTGAATTGATTGGTTTTTCTTCTCTCCCTGCTGATAGTTTTGCTGAGGGTCCAGAATCAGGAAATGGTATTTCTGGTAATGGTAGAACCGGACCCTTTCCCGGACAGCCAATACAAGGTTTTAGCGGTGTACAATTTGCAGATGATAAGAGTTTTTATTTTCTGTCAGATAATGGTTATGGGGCAAAAAACAATAGTGCAGATTATTTACTGCGTATCCATCGGGTAGATCCTAATTTTCAGGGGACAGAAAATGGTGACGGTACTGTTAATACTTTAGGTTTCATTCAACTTTCTGACCCTGATAATAAAATTCCGTTTTCAATCGTTAATGAAGGAACTACGGCAAGATTATTAACTGGTGCAGACTTTGATATTGAATCATTTGTGATTGCCAAAGATGGTTCAATCTGGATTGGTGAAGAATTTGGTCCTTATCTATTACATTTTGATGCTACTGGCAAATTGTTAGATGCACCTATTCCTACACCTAACACAATCACACTTAATACATTAACTGGTGAAGCGCCAATTGTCATTGGACACAGAGGTGCTAGTGGTGAACTACCAGAACATACTCTGGGATCTTATAAGTTAGCAATTGAACAAGGTGCAGACTTCATTGAACCAGACTTGGTTTCTACTAAGGATGGTGTGTTAATTGCCCGTCATGAACCAATGCTTGATGACACTACCAACGTAGCAGAAGTTTTTGGTGCAGACCGCAAAACTACCAAGATGCTGGATGGTGTAGAAGTCACTGCTTATTTTGCTTCTGACTTTACTTTAGCAGAAATCAAAACACTAAAGGCAAAAATGCCTCAAGGTTTCCGCACTCAAGTGTTTAATGATTTGTATGAAATTCCTACTTTTGCGGAAATCATTGAATTGGTTAAACAGGTAGAACTAGATACAGGTCGCAAAATTGGCATCTATCCAGAAACTAAACATCCAACTTTCCACGATAATCTGAATCTATCTTTAGAAGAACCGCTGTTAGCAACTTTAGAAGCAGCAGATTTTACTGATCCTAGTCGGGTGTTTATCCAATCTTTTGAAGTTGCTAACCTCAAAGAACTGAATGGCAAAACGGATATCCCTCTAGTTCAATTATTAGATGCTTATGATGTCAATCTTGATGGTTCTCTGCAAGAAGTTCAACCTTATGATTTCGTGGTTAGCGGTGATATCCGCACCTATGCAAACTTACGAACAGTCGCAGGTTTAGCAGAAATTGCTACCTATGCGGATGGTATTGGCCCCTGGAAACGGATGATTGTTTCTGTCAAGGGTGTGGATGCTAATAATGATGGTGTAGCGGATGATGTCAATGGTGATGGTGCAGTTAACGATGCTGATAAAACTCTAACTGCCCCTACTACTTTAGTCCAAGATGCCCATGCTGTGGGTTTGCTGGTACATCCCTACACCTTCCGTAATGAAGGACGCTATTTAGCTTCAGATTATAATGGCAACCCAGCGGAAGAATTTAAACAGTTGATCAATTTGGGTGTTGATGGCTATTTTACCGATTTTCCAGGTACAGGTGACTTAGCACGCGACCAAATTACCAGTTCATTTGTAAGATCGCCCCAAAACCCTGATGTTCTAGCTAAAACCGAGTTTAACACCTTAGATGGTAATGCACCTTTAGTAATTGGTCACAGAGGTGCAAGTGGTTCACGTCCAGAACATACCTTAGCAGCTTACAAATTAGCGATCGCAGATGGGGCAGATTTTATTGAACCTGATTTGGTAGCTACCAAAGACGGAATTTTGATCGCACGTCATGAAAACGCCTTAGCAATTCTCAACGCTGATGGTACAATCAACCGCACGGACACCAGCACTGATATTGCTACCCGTCCAGAATTTGCAGACCGTTTCACCACCAAAATCATTGATGGTCGTACTATCAGAGGTTGGTTTACTGAAGATTTAACTTTAGCAGAAATCAAAACCCTAAAAGCGATAGAAAGACTACCAGACTTACGGGGAACAGAATACGACAATGACAACTTAGAAGTTCCCACCCTCACAGAAATCATTGATTTAGTCAAACAGGTAGAAACAGAAACAGGTCGCAAAATCGGTATTTATCCAGAAACCAAACACCCCACCTATTTTGCGACTGAAGGTAAACTTCTAGACGGAACAACCCCAATTAATACCAATTTAGGGCAGTTGCTAGTTAACACCTTAGTTGCTAATAACTTTACTGATCCAAAACGGGTATTTATCCAGTCTTTTGAAGTAGGCAATCTCCAAGAACTCAATGATGTGATCATGCCAGCGGCAAGTATTGATCTACCACTAATTCAATTATATGGGGGAGCAACACAAAGACCTTATGATTTTGTAGTTAGTGGTGATATTCGCACCTACGGCAATCTTACCACTCCCGCAGAACTAGCTAAAATTGCCGAGTATGCCTCTGGAATTGGACCCAGCAAGCGTTTAATTATTCCTGCCAACACAGTAGATAATAATGGTGATGGTCAACCAGATGATCTCAATGGTGATGGCACAATTAACGAAGCTGACCGAGTTCTTGGTACTCCCACAACTTTAGTCCAAGATGCCCATGAAGCAGGTTTGCTGGTACATCCCTACACCTTCCGCAATGAAGGACTGTTTCTGGCATCAGACTACAACGGTGATCCAAAAGCTGAATATGAGCAGTTTATCGAATTGGGTATTGACGGCTATTTTACCGACTTCCCCAGTACAGGTGACTTGGTGCGTGACCAATTCGTAGGTGAAACTGTTGTTTCCAACCTTGGTGGTTCCAGAGGGTTTGAAGGGATGGCTATTAGTCCCGACCAAAAAACCTTATATCCTTTACTGGAAGGAACCGTTTTTGGTGATCCTATAGGTTCACTGAGAATCTATAAATTTGATGTCGCTTCCCAGCAATACCAAGGATTACAGGGTTTCTACCGCATGGAAAGCCCCAGTCATGCTATTGGTGATTTCACAGTCATTAATAACAATGAGTACCTGATCATAGAAAGAGATGGTGGTCAAGGTGACGCGGCTAAATTCAAAAAAATCTACAAAGTTGATTTGTCGAAAAAAGACGCTAACGGCTTTGTTGAGAAAGTGGAAGTAGCTGACCTCCTCAACATCCAAGACCCCAACGACCTCAACGGAGATGGCAAAACGACATTTGACTTCCCATTTGTCACCATTGAAGATGTATTAGTTATTGACGAAAAAACCATTTTGGTGGCCAATGACAATAACTATCCTTTCTCTGTTGGTCGTGGTCCAGATATCGACAACAACGAAATCATCATCCTCAAATTAGATCAAACCCTCAACCTAGCTGCGGGTGTAGGTCAACCGGCAAAAGACCTGGTTACAGGTTCACCAAACGCAGATATATTGATAGCTGGAACTGACTTTGATGGTATCAGTGACATAGTTTTCACAGGTGCTGGCAACGATGAAGTAGATGTTCCCTTTGGTGGTAATCGCGCAGGTGACAACCGTATCTCTACTGGTAGTGGTGCTGATATTATCTATGTGGGTAATGGCGATCGCTCTTTTGGTGGTAGTGGCAATGATGAAATAGACGCTACAGATGCCAGTAACTACCGTCTCTCTGGTGGTACAGGCAATGATATCTTCTACCTGGGTGCAGATGGTCGCGCTTTAGGTGGTGAAGGTGACGATAAGTTCTACGTCCAAGAGGGTGGTGGTAACTTACTCTCTGGTGGTGCTGGTGCTGATCAATTCTGGATACTCACAGGTGATTTACCCAGTGCTGCTAATACCATCGTTGACTTTGAGATGGGTACGGATGTTTTAGGTATTGGTGGTCAAGGTGCAGGTTTTGACTTCAGTGACCTGACCTTAAGTGGTAATAGCATTATGGTAGGTAGCACAACTGTTGCAATTCTGACAGGAATGAATACTACCAGCTTGACTGCTGCTAATTTCGCTTTTGCTTAAAAAGGCATAGCATTTGTTTGTAATTTTTGACTTGCAAAAAGTGGCGTTGCTGATTAAGAGTATGATTTTGTTTCACGCAGAGGCGCTCCAGTCACAGAGAGTAAGAGTTTGAAATCATTGATTTTTCAATTTCATACCCTAATTCAGCAACGCCCAAAAAGTCTCATATCCTCGACTTCTTAGAGAGGTCGGGGATATTTTCATATCATGTCCGACTGTGAGCTTCGCTGCTCGTTGAAGATACAAGTATGATTACGCCATCTGTGCAACAATCGGAAAATTCTCTAACCAGACGCTATCAAAATTAACATTCACAATTTCTCACTAAACAAGAAAAGTAATATAATTCCCCTTTAACTCCTGTGCATATCAGGGGAACTATTTATTTTCAAAATCAAATCTATGACAAATAAAACTACATCTCTTTCCCCTTGGCTTTATATACCCACCCTTTATTTTGCGGAAGGGATACCTTACATGATTATTAACGCAGTATCTGTCATTTTCTACAAGAAACTGGAAGTAGATAATGCTCAAATTACTTTTTGGACAAGTCTAATCAGTTTTCCTTGGATTTTGAAAATGTTTTGGTCGCCATTTGTAGATATTTACTCAACAAAAAGAAAATGGTTGCTGACAATGCAAATGATCATGTTTTTTTGTTTGAGTTTTTTATCTTTATCTTTTCATCTTCCTAATTTTTTCTTTATATCTCTAGGAATATTAACCATTGCGGCATTTATTTCTGCTACCTATGATATTGCCACAGATGGCTTTTATATGCTGGCTTTACACCCAGAACAACAAGCTTTGTTTGTGGGAATTCGCTCATTGTTTTATAGATTTGCAATTTTATTTAGTACAGGATTTTTAGTATTTTTAGCAGGTTATCTAGAAGAATCAACTCAGAATCTTCCTTTAAGTTGGAGTATTGTGATCGGGATAGCTGCTGTCATTTTTGCATTTTTATTTGTTTTTCATCTAGTCATTTTACCAAAACCAGAATCAAATAATAAAAACTTAGAATCAAATCCAGCAACAAATATAACTAATATACCTTTTCTAAAGATTATTGTTTCATATTTTAGACAACCCAAAATAGTAATAATATTAGCGTTTATTTTGCTTTACAGATTTGGTGAAGCAATGTTACTCAAAATAGCTTCTTTATTTTTATTAGATAAACCCGAACTTGGAGGATTAGGTTTATCTACCCAAGAATTTGGTTTAGTATACGGTACATTTGGGGTTATATCTCTCATTTGTGGGGGAATTTTAGGAGGTTTATTAATTGCTAACTTTGGTTTAAAAAAATGTCTATTACCTATGGCCTTAGCATTAAATTTACCTGATATTTTTTATGTATATATGGCTTATGCTAAACCACCAATAAAATTTGTCTATCCTCTAGTTTCCCTAGAACAATTTGGCTATGGTGTAGGATTTACAGCTTTTACCGTCTATTTAATGTATGTTTCTAAAGGAGAACATAAAACTTCACATTTTGCCATATCTACGGGATTAATGGCTTTAGGTTTGATGATACCAGGAGCCATTAGTGGACAAATTCAACAAGCATTAGGATATCCATTGTTTTTTGTGTTAGTTTGTTTGGCAACTATTCCAGGGATGTTAACTATATTTTTTATTCCTTTACCTTCAGAAACGGAAAATAATCGCCAAGTAAATTAATGTTGTAGAATGGATACTGCCCATCTGATTTTCAGAAATATTTTGTTGAAATAGTGTGAGGTTTTCATTTATTTAAGCATTTTGGATTATATAGCAATCCTCAATGATACGTGAGAGTTCTAGAAGCCTCAAATGCTTATAAAATAAGGATTTTTGTCTACGTGTTTTCTCATGTTTAGGGTAGGACTGCTATATTATTTTAAGACCAACAACTAGTTTTCATGCGTTAAAAATACCAATGAGTGATTAAAGGAAACGTTAAAATGTCAAGAGTTGCAGGAATCCATGTTATTTGTGAAGACAGACTTAGAGTGGAACGATTAGATAATGGGTATTTCAGAAGTGGTCATTGGTGGGTGGCGAAAAAACATATAACTAAACAAAAATTAGATAAAGGTATTTATTTTGCACTTCATGAAACTAAACAAGAATTATCTTATTTACAAGGAATAATTGAAGATTGGGAACAATCATCAGAAGATCCAAAAAGAATTATTTTTAAAATTAAAGCTATGAGTGAACAAATGGAATGGAAAGGTAAGGGAGCAGGGGAAAAAGGTTATTTATGGCTGGATGATTAACCTGCTGCCGTCAAATCAGGGTGAAACCTTAATTTTTCATGGGCTGTAACCTTGAAAATTAATCAATTTATCCGATAGTGATGAAAGAGGGTTATATGAATTGTATTTTGGGTATTGATGGCGGCGGTAGCAAAACTATTTGTATCATTATGGATGATGCTGCTAAGATTCTAGGAAGAGGTGAAGCAGGTGCATCTAATTATCAAAGTATGGGGATAGAAGCCGCCCAATCACAAATTCAATCTGCAATTCATCAAGCAACAATTACAGCCTTAAATCACATAAATAATATTAATATTATCGCTATTTGTTTGGGGTTAGCAGGTGTTAGTCGTCCAGAGGATATGGAAGTAATAAAAGCTATAGTCAGTAAATTGCAAAATAGCAAAGATATCCTACCCATTACCTGGGAATTACAACCATCTCATATTGTTATTTGTCATGATGCTTTAATTGCTTTAATGGGAGGAGTTGGTGATGCTGTGGGTATTGTGGTAGCAGCCGGAACGGGTTCTATCGTGTTTGGACGAAATCATCAAAGAGAAACTAAACGAGTCGGTGGTTGGGGGTATATTTTAGGGGATGAAGGTAGCGGCTATAAAATAGCTGTTGCTGGAATGCAAGCTGCACTAAAAGCTTATGATGGACGTGGTAAACCAACAAGTCTTGTGGAGAATTTGCAACAGCATCTTGGTTTAGAAAGGATGGAAAACTTAATAGAGGTGATATATCGAAAAGGATGGGGTGTAAAAGAAATAGCAGCTTTAGCGCCAATTGTTGATCAAGCAGCTAGTGAAGGTGATAAAATTGCTAATAGCATTATTGATGAAGCTATTAAAGAATTGGTAATAGCTACTTCTACAGTTATGGATCACATTTTTGATTCTAATCAGGTTGTGGAAATTGTGAGTACAGGTAGTATTTGGTTGGGAAAATGTGGGTTACGGGAAAGATTTGTTAACTCTATTATTGATCAGTATCCTTTGGTAAATGTAATTTATCCCCGCTATGAACCAGCTTATGGGGCGGGTTTGTTGGCATTAAAGGCTTTATCTGGTAATTGGTAGTTATATTAAACACGGTTGGGAAATGGAGTTTTACAAAATTACGAAAAGCCTAGATGCGTAGAGGTTTAATGGGTTATCTGTTAGCTTTCACACCCGCCCGGAAATCAATTTCCGGTCTCATAGCTCAAGTGCGTTGAAACGCACTCTTTTTAAACTCAAAATAGAAGAACTAGACCACAAATAGTCGGTTTTAACCGACTTCAGCTATAAGAGGTTGTTTGAAAAGTATTAGATGAAACCAATAATCTTCAGCAACCTAACCCCCCTTCCCCCCTTCCCTACGAGGGAATGGGGGTTTCAAAGCCTCTCCCCGCGTCGGGGAGAGGTTTGGAGAGGGGTTTATTTATACATTCAAAACTTTTAAAACATCCTCTAAGACAGGGAATTTATTCCCTGACTTCCTTTGAATTACTTTGAATTACTGATTTTTTTATCAAATTCTCTATGTCCCAGATATCACTCCCCCAATCGCTTCAGCCAGACCTACCCTTCACTGCTCTTGCGCCCATGCAGGATGTAACAAACCTCTGGTTTATGAAGGTCATCGCTCACTACGGCAGTCCTGACTATTTTTTTACCGAGTATTTCCGCGTCAATGATACCTCACGTCTCAATCGTAACATTCTGTCAGCAATCACCGAAAACGATACCGGTCGCCCCGTTTTTGCTCAAATGATTGGTGAAAGCATTCCCGACTTAGTAAGAACAGCCAAGGAACTCTGCAAATATAATATCGCGGGAGTAGATTTAAACATGGGCTGTCCAGCACCTCGAATCTATCGCAAAAATGTTGGCGGTGGATTGCTGCGAGAACCGGAAAAAGTAGAGCAGATTTTGGGAGAATTGCGTGCTGCTGTGAATGATAAACCTTTGACTGTGAAGATGCGCGTAGGCTTTGAAAATACAGATAACTTTTACGAAATTCTCGATATAATCAATCGCCACAACATTGATTTGCTGAGTTTGCACGGTCGCACGGTGAAAGATATGTACCACGGGGAAGTTAAATATGATTTGATTGCGGAAGCGGTAAGACGGGTTGATTGTCCAGTGTTGGCTAATGGCAATATCAACTCGGCGAAAACTGCCCTGGAAGTGCTTTCTCAAACGGGCGCGGCGGGTGTGATGGTGGGACGCTGGGCGATTGGGAATCCGTGGCTGTTTAATCAAATTCGGCAAGCTTTACGAGGAGAGGAGATCACACTGGTTCCTTTAGTAGAGGTACGCAACTATATTGACCGTTTATGGCAAACTCCCACAGCGTCAACTATACCAGAAAGGGCGCGGGTAGCCTACCTGAAAATGTTCCTTAACTACATTGCTTTGAGTGTTGACACTGAAGGTCATTTTCTGCGGCTGATGCGACGGGCGCAGACTGAGGTAGAAATGTTTAATTTGTGCGATCGCTTTCTCCTTACTGATCTGACAAAAACTTTAGCCCTAGCACCATCTTTGAGCGTGTAATTATGGCAATTATTTAGTGTTGAAGTAAAATTAAATATAAACCTAATCTAAAATTAGAATGAGGAAACAAAGGTAAAACAGTTAAATTCATTCTGTTGATGTCATCATTCTGTGCAGCCTCACATAAAATTGGTGTAACTTCTCCGTCTCTACAAGGGTTCTGGATGACGCATATTTAATTTCCACTCCTATGTCTACTGTTTAGAGAAGTAGGGGATATTTTTGTTGATCATATCAAAATTATGCAATTACTAATTCCTTAACCTTTTATTATTTTTTTCTTAAAGTAACTGCTATAAGTTTTTATTTGTAGTCTGGGTTTTAACCCTGATTTTTTTATTTCAATAGGACTAACTTCCTGATTACAAACTAATTCAAGAGGCAGGAGGCAGGAGGAACCCACGTTTTCTGTCCGTGGGATTGAAGCAAGGACGATTTGTATCGCACTTCGTGCCGCTTCGCTAACGCGCTATGCGTCTCGATACAATTCCTCTTTTAAACTGGGCTTGAGACCCAGAACTAAAGTTTTAATTCATGCTTCTTCCCTCCTGCAAGACAGCCCCCTGCCTCCTGGCTTCTTTGTAACTATCAAACTCTAATTACAAATATAAAAATGACAAATTCAATTCAAGTTAACCATCTTGGTAATGTCAGTTTAAACGGTGCAGAGATTTCTGATTTTGACCCCAAATCTCAACGTCTGTTTGTAACTGGAGAATCTGAAGGTAAACCTGTTCTGCAAGTTGTTGATGCTTCTGATCCAAGCAATCCCACTCTGATTACTAACATTGATCTTTCTAGCTTAGGTGCAGGAACTCAAAGTGTAGCAGTTAGAAAAGGAACAGGAACTGAAAATAGCATTGTTGCTGTTGCTATTTCTGCAAATAATCTTACCGATGCTGGTAAAGTTGTTTTTTACGATGCGGTTACTCTCGCTAAAATTTCTGAAGTGACAGTCGGTGCTTTACCTGATATGATCACTTTCACACCCGATGGCAACAAATTACTAGTTGCTAACGAAGGAGAACCTAGCGAAGATTATACTATTGATCCAGAAGGTTCAATTAGTATTATTGATGTTGATGGTGCAATTAATGTCATTGATGTCAACAACGACCAAACCAATTTTGCTACTTTCACCGGCACATCCTTTACAGTCAAATTAATTGCCGAACAAAATCCTGGACTAGATAGTCCACAAGATGTTTTAGATTTGTTTGGTAATGTGCGAGATACCAATCAGTTCATTCTTCAGGATGCTGCTGATCCTACCAAAACAGTTACAATTTTTGAAGGTCTTGATGGATCTGGTAAAACAGTTAACATTACTATTGATGAACTAGGTAATGTAGCTATTGATGGCTTACAAGTTGCTACAGGTTTTAGTCAGCAGTTCCATTTTGGACTAATAAATAATCTCCCTAACGGTGATCCAACTGGTAATGGTGCTGAAAAATATACTTTTTCTACTAATAACTTACTAAATCCTGATAGTGGTTCACAGTTTGTAACTTATTATAAGGATGGAGATGTATTAGTTCTTGGTGCAGAAGAGTTGCCATTTGCAGACTCTAATCAAGATTTCGATGACATGATCGTTGAAATTTCTGGCATCCAACCTTTATCTAATACTCAGCAGTCAACGGTCTCTTTTGACAGTGGGAAGCTACAAAAAGTATTCAATGATCAGAATGTTACCACCGCTGACTTCACTGCATTTAATAGTCAAGAAGCAACATTAAAAGCAGCAGGAGTGAGAATTTTTGGACAAAATGCTTCAGTAGCTCAAGATTTAGAACCAGAATATATTGCAGTTTCTCCTGATAATCAAATTGCTTTTATAACTTTACAAGATAATAATGCTATTGCCGTTCTTGGTATTAACAATGGTACTATTACCGATGTTTTACCTTTAGGTTTCAAAGACCATAGTTTACTTGGAAATGGTCTAGATGCTAGTGATAGAGACGGTGGGATTAATATCCAAAACTGGCCTGTTTTGGGGATGTACCAACCCGATGCTATTAGCTCTTTTCAAGTTGGTGGTGCAACCTATTATATCACCGCTAATGAAGGAGATGCTCGCATCCGTCCTACCGATGATGATATTTTACCTGTTCCTAATGATGGAGAAGGTGATATTTTCAATGAAGAAAAAAGGGTTAAGGATATCGTACTAGATCCTACAGCTTTTCCTAATGCTGCTGAATTACAAGCTGATGAAAATCTGGGTCGTCTCATAATTACCAAGACTCTGGGAGATACCGACGGAGATGGAGATTTTGATAAACTTTATGCTTACGGTGGTCGTTCTTTCACGATTTGGGATGCTCAAGGTAATTTAGTATTTGATAGTGGCGATCAACTTGAACGAATTACAGCCCAACAAACTCCCGCACTTTTCAATGCTAATAATGGTTCTCCTGACGATGTTGATACTCGTTCTGATAATAAAGGACCTGAACCAGAAAGTGTAGTTGTTGGTGTTATTGATGGTATACCCTATGGTTTTATTGGTTTAGAACGTGCTGGTGGTGGGGTGATGGTTTATAACCTCAGTGACCCGACTGCACCGGAGTTTGTTCAGTACATTACAACTGAAAGTGATGTTAGTCCTGAAGGTTTAAAATTCATTGCTGGTGAAGATAGTTCTAATGGTAAACCCATGCTGGCAGTTGCTAATGAAGTTAGTAATACTGTTAGCTTTTATGAAATACTTCCCAGTGCTGCACCCACAGTTGAAACCCGTCCCGATCTATTTGATGATGAAGATCCAGGACAAGCTATAGTAGATCAAAATGCCGATGCGGATGACCCAGCAATTTATGTAAATGCTACCAATTCCGCGAATAGTTTAGTATTAACTTCGGTAAAAAATGCTGGTTTGCGGGTTTATGACTTGTCTGGGGAATTATTGCAAACAGTGAATCCTGGCGATATCCGTTACAATAACATTGACTTGCAATATGGATTTCAATTAGGTGATGAAAAAATTGATATTGCCGTAGCCAGCGATCGCAATAATGATAAACTAGTAATCTTCAAAATCAACCCCAATGCTACCAACGGCAACTATTTAGAAAATATCACCGACAGCAATATCGGCACAATTTTCCAAGCTGCACCCTTTGAACCTCCATACGAACCATCTTCCCGCAGTTCCTATGGAATAGCAATGTATCGCAGTCCTTTCACCAATGATTACTATGTCTTCACAGGACGCAGAGAAACAGGAGATATTGCCCAGCTTAAATTAATCGACTTGGGCAATGGTAAAATCGGTGCAGAAAGAGTACGGAATTTTACAGTTACTCCTCCTACTAATTTTGGTAATGTTGACCCCCAAACCGAGGGAATGGTTGCAGACCAAGAAACCGGTTTCCTCTACATCGGTCAAGAAAATGTCGGTATTTGGAAATTTGAAGCAGAACCAAATGGCAGCAACACAGGTAAACTAATTGATGTAGTCAAAGATTTTGGTGGAAGTAATTTAGTAGCTGACGTAGAAGGTTTAACCATTTACTACGATGCAAACGGTACAGGTTATTTACTTGCATCTAGTCAAGGAGACAATACATTTGCAGCATACACCCGTGAAGGCAATAACGCATTTTTAGGACGGTTTGCTGTTGGTAATAACGGTGCAATTGATAGCGTCCAAGAATCAGATGGTGCAGATGTAATTAACGTTCCTCTTGGTGCAAACTTCCCCTATGGTTTATTTGTCACCCAAGATGGTAACAACGACCCAGCCAAACTAGTTGAAGATGACGGAGAACTAGAAAACGTCAATAGCAACTTTAAATTTGTACCTTGGGAAAATATTGCTAATACCCTTCCCGATATCTTCAAAATTGACACCACCAGTTACGACCCCCGCAACCCCGTACTTCAACCGAGATTAACTAACTACGAATTTACCAACTTACCCAAATTAGGGACAACTTCCGCAGGTCAAGATATCTTCTTAGGTGGTTTTTCTGGATTATATTTTCAAGGGATTGCAAATAACGGCAACCTCAAATTTGTCACCCACACAGACAGAGGACCAAATGGAGAACCCACAGGTCAAAATAGACCGTTTTTATTACCTGACTTCCAACCAGAAATAATCAGTTTTGAACTCAACCAAACTACTAATGAAATTACCATCACGAAGAGAACGGGGTTATTTCGTGAAGATGGTACAACCCCATTAACAGGACTTCCTAACTTGCAAGCTGGGACAGGTGGAACAGCTTACACTGATGAAATAGGTGTTGATATTAATGGTCAAGTTTTACCTAATGATACCTTGGGGGCTGATTTAGAAGGTATCGTTATTGCACCAAATGGCGACTATTGGCTGGTGGATGAATACCGTCCGGCGATTTATCATTTTGATGTCAATGGGAAGTTACTTGACCGTTTTATTCCCCAAGGAACAGCAACTGCAACAGACCCAGATCAAACCGCAGGAACTTTTGGAACTGAAGTTTTACCAGCAGTTTACTCCCAAAGACGCGCTAACAGAGGATTTGAAGCTGTGGCTTTGGAAGGTAATAAGCTTTATGCTTTTATTCAAAGTGCAATTGATAATCCTGATAATTCTGGAGATACAACTTCTAGAAATTCTCGTAATTTGCGAATTCTGGAATTTGACATAGTTTCTAAAACTGTAACTGGTCAATATCTCTATCTTCTTGATGATATTACAGGCAGTGGTAATGCTAAAACCGATAAAATCGGTGATGCTGTTTCTTTAGGTAATGGTAAATTTGCAGTTGTAGAACGAGATGATAGAAGTGATGAAACTTCCAACAAACTTATCTATCAAATTGATTTAGCAACAGCAACTAATATCCATAATCCTGCAAACTTTACCTTACCTGCGGGTAAGACAATTGAACAATTAACACCATCAGAATTAACTACTGCTAAGATTACTCCCGTTAGTAAGAGTTTGATTGCTAATGCAGCACAATTGGGTTATACCGGAGTTGAAAAATTAGAGGGTTTGGCGTTAGTTGCACCCAACACCTTAGCGTTAATTAATGATGACGACTTCAACGTTAACGGAACTAAAACTCCTGAAAAATTGGGTATTTTAGAATTACCCTATAACCTTGTAGAAGTTCCTGAACTAGTTTTTGGTAGTCCAAATTCAGATACTTTAATTGCAGGTGTTACAGCCAATTTTGACGGTATTAAAGACATCCTATTTACTGGTGCTGGAGATGATGAGGTAGATGTTCCCTTTGGTGGTAGCCAAGCTGGTAACAATCGCATCTTTACTGGTAGCGGTGCTGATATTATTGATGTGGGAGATGGCGATCGCTCTTTTGGTGGTAGCGGAGATGATGAAATAGATGCTACCGATGCTACTGCTTATCGTCTCTCCAGTGGTGCTGGTAATGATATCTTCTACCTGGGTGCGGATGGTCGCGCTTTAGGTGGTGAAGGTGATGATCAATTCTATGTCCAAGAAGGTGGTGGTAATATCATTGCCGGTGGTGAAGGTGCTGACCAGTTCTGGATACTAACGGGCGATCTACCTGGTGCTGCTAATACCATCCTTGACTTTGCAATGGGTACTGATGTGTTAGGTATTGCTGGTCAAGGTGCTGGTTTTGACTTCACTGCTTTAACTCTCAGTGGTAATAGCATTATGATCGGTGCAACAACTATTGCTACCTTAAATGGTGTGGATACTACCAGTTTGACTGCTGCTAATTTCGCTTTCATGTAAAAGCATTTGCAACACTGGTTAGTTAACAACCAGGAATTAATGATTTTGAAACAGTATCATATCCTCGATCTATTTTTGCGATCGAGGATTTTATATCGTTTTTATGTGCATCTATCAATATCTTTGAGAAAAGTAAATATATCATTACAGACGCACAGATGCACCCTGATCTAATATCATATCATATTATATTTTTATTGATTGTATAATATCAATTACATTTAATAATAGTTTAATCAAAATATATACCAGTGCTGTAACAAGTGATGTATACTCGGCTATGGATAATTTTTTACACAGTGGAGATATTCACTATGGCTTTTACTGTATTCGATTCATTAACTAACAGTACACTAGGTTTGGTGAATGCAATTGTAGATGATGATGCTAATCTTACAATTGATACAGAGACCATTGTCCTGTTCGGAGACGATTCTCAAACCTCGTTTTATGATGGCAGTTTGACAGCCTTAGGAATAGGTGCAGGTATTTTACTTACATCTGGGGAAGGGAATCCACCTACTACAAATACAGAGTCTTCTTTTAGCCGTAGTCAACAAGGAAACACTGACAATGATTTACAAGCAGTAGCTAATAGTGCTTTTAGTGGTGCTGGTACTGTTGAAGATGCTAACACTTTAGAATTTTCTTTTACTATTGACGATACAACTGTAAAGTCTATCCAATTTGATCTAGTTTTTGGTTCTGACGAGTTTCCTGAATTTTCCAACTCTTCTTTTGTGGATGTAGCTGGAGTATTTATCAATGGGACAAACTTTGCCTTATTCAATAACGATGTAGTCCAGCCCTTAAGTATTATAGATACCAATTTATCTTTGGGTAATTTCAGGGATAACGTAAATGCAGAACTTCCTATTGAATACGATGGTATTAGTTCTCGTTTAACAATTGTCGCTCCTGTTAACCAAGGAACTAACACAATTAAGTTTGGAGTCGCAGATACAGGAGATCAAATTTACGATTCTGGTTTATTTATTGCTAACCTAACTACCAGTAATATAGATACAGGTAATGGTAGTGGAGTTCTTCTCAACATAGAAGGAACATCAGGAAATGATACATTGAGTAGTTCTGATACTAGTGCAGATTTGGATGAGTTCTTTGATGCTGGGGATGGTGATGATGATATTGATGCTGGGGATGGTGATGATTTTATCAGTCCTGGACCTGGTAATGACACAGTAAATGCAGGTCCTGGTAATGACATTATTATAGGGGATGGTCAGTCAACAGATGATAATCAAATAGATGGTGGTTTAGGCTTCGATAAAGTTGTATTCAATGGCTCATTTAATACTTTTAATGTGACTGTCATTGATATTGAGAATCTGATTATTCAGGTAGGCACTAATAGTGACATCCTCACAAATGTAGAAGAACTACAATTTGATGACCAAACTATTGCCGTAGAGTCCCTGGTGGAGACACCTGTAGATAATCCTGGAGAACTCATCACAGGAACTCCAGGTGCAGATGTATTGACAGGTGGCGTTGACTTTAATGCTATCAATGATACAGTGTTCACTGGTGCTGGAGATGATGAGGTAGATGTTCCCTTTGGTGGTAGCCAAGCTGGTAACAATCGCATCTTTACTGGTAGCGGTGCTGATATTATTGATGTGGGAGATGGCGATCGCTCTTTTGGTGGTAGTGGAGATGATGAAATAGATGCTACAGATGCCACAGGCTACCGCCTTTCCGGTGGTGCAGGTAATGATATTTTCTACCTGGGTGCGGATGGTCGTGCTTTAGGTGGTGAAGGTGATGATCAATTCTATGTCCAAGAAGGTGGTGGTAATATCATTGCCGGTGGTGAAGGTGCTGACCAGTTCTGGATACTAACGGGCGATCTACCTGGTGCTGCTAATACCATCCTTGACTTTGCAATGGGTACTGATGTGTTAGGTATTGCTGGTCAAGGTGCTGGTTTTGACTTCACTGCTTTAACTCTCAGTGGTAATAGCATTATGATCGGTGCAACAACTATTGCTACCTTAAATGGTGTGGATACTACCAGTTTAACTGCTGCTAATTTCGCTTTCATGTAAATAGCTTGATCTAATAGGGAAAGGATACAGGTAAAACTCCTCTGTTTTCCTTTTCCCTTTTATGTTTTCCCATCCCATAAAAAATTAAATTGACACAAAAAAATATCTAAAAATGCTAGTTTTGGGATCAAATTAATCTTTTTAACCCACATTCTGCAGAAGCGTAGGGTAAAAAATAATTAACTCCAAAAGCTATGAATAGTAAGGTTTTTGATGATTTTAGTTCAAATGAACTATAAAGCATCTATTAGGAATTTATCCCCTTTACTGCGAACATTTTTGGAGAAAAGTTTGTACAATCCTGAATTCTTCGTGATAATTATTCGGAATTGGATTTAATCTGTGGAATGTGGTTTTTAAACAACAGCACACGGATTGAATTGTCAAGAGAGTAAATCAATTCTTAATTTTTTAATCACCTTTCAATAACAATCAATTAATTAATGAGATCAATATCATCAAAATTCAGGATAAAATTATGTAATATTAACTCGATGAAAATTTAGAAATCAATAGGTTTAGACTATTTTTACCTGGCTATATCCTACTCCCACAAGGTAATACAGCAGATTTACAGCAGTTTTAATGTATTTGTACCACACTCTTGTTTTTATCTTCCTTTCTTCCTTTACGCCTAAGGAGATTGTGTGAGATTTAAAAATGTGATTCATTTACCTGAAAATAGCTGTAAGTTAAATGAGGTAAAAAATTTAAGAAAACAGTCTTATGCTAACAGACTTTCAACCCTGCGCCCTATTCCCTGCTGTAAGATTTTGATTAGTATGTTAGCGAGCGACCACTGTTATCAAAAAAATCAAATCATAACCGAAAAATTAACTCTCATTTGAAATATTTTTTCCATAATTCAAGTTATATTACTTAGCAGATAGCACGGAGATAAATACATGGCGAACAATGATTTGTTTACAACCACACAGAACACACCATTAGTAAAAACTGTTGCGGAATTAGTGAGTAATGACACTGATCTGCCCGGAGATGCTTTGTTTATTTCTAGTATCGATACTACTTCATCGAAAGGTGGAACAATTATTGCTGATGATAATGGCACACCAAATAATCCCTTCGATGACAAAGGGACATATACACCACCAACGGGATTTATAGGTACAGATACTTTCAAATATACTGCCAATAATGGTCAGGGGGGGACATTAGAGGTAACAGTCACTGTTGAAGTTACTGAACCAAACTTGCCGCCAACAGCAGGTGACGATTTCTTGACAACTACACAGAATACACCATTAATCAAAACTGTTGCGGAATTAGTGAGTAATGATACTGACTCCAACGCAGATCCTTTATTCATTTCTAGTTTCGATCCTACTTCAGAGGCAGGTGGTACAATTGTTGCCGATGATAATGGCACACCAGATAACCCCTTCGATGACAAAGGAACATATACACCAGCAACAGGATTCTTAGGTCAAGATACTTTCAAATATACTGTCAATGATAGTAAAGGAGGAACATCTGTCGGAACAGTGACTGTAAATGTTTTAGCACCAGACAACACTAAGATTATTAACGGTACTCCTGATAACGATGAATTGTTTGCCCAACAAGGTGATGAAGTGTTTGGCTTGGAAGGAAACGATATCCTAGATGCAGTTGGTGGTAATGGAAATAACACCCTTGATGGTGGTGTTGGCAACGATGAACTTTTTGCCAATCATGACGATATATTAATAGGCGGTGTTGGCCAAGATAACTTATTTGCCGTAGGTATTGCAGGGAATAACAGTCTTGATGGAGGAGAAGACGACGATCTCCTGGTTGTAGTCGAAGGAAACAATAATATACTCACTGGTGATGCTGGCAACGATGAGCTTTATGTCATAGAGGGTAGTCTTAACATCCTCAATGGCGGTATTGGCAATGATAAATTAATAGTTCAAGGTGGTACTGGTGAGAATACCCTTGAAGGTGGTGATGGTGATGATATTCTGATTGGGCTATTAGCGAGCGATCGCTTATTTGGTGAAGTTGGTAATGATTCACTGTTTGCTGGTAAACAAGGTTCTCAAATGACCGGCGGTGATGGTTTAGACCGCTTTTATCTTGGTAACGGCTCAGTCCCAGATGTACCTGGGGAAGTATTAGATTTTACGATTGGTGTAGATAAAGTTATCATTGCCGGCATCCCTCAAGTCCAAAGTTATGACAATATCATCCTAGAGCAAGTTGGGGCTGATACAATTGTCAAAGCTCTGATAGATGGTTCTGAAAGAGAGTTTGGTATTTTAAGAGGTATCAACAAAGATGATCTTACCTCCAACGACTTTGGCTTTATAATTCCAGTTTTCTCAATTGCTAACGCTTCAGCAGTTGAAGGTAATGCCATTACTTTCACCATTACTCGCACAGATGATATATTAGCTGACCAAACAATAACTGTCACCACATCTATTGCTGCTGGGGATACAGCAAGTGCCAGTGACTTCACTGCAAACACTCAAACTCTCACCTTTGCTCAAGGTGAAACCCAAAAAACCTTTACTGTTCAAACCACACAAGATGCTTTATTTGAGGGTGATGAGACTTTCACTGTCACCTTAAGTAATGCTACTAATGGGTCGGTTATTAGTTCTACAAATGGTACAGCCCAAGGAACTATCACCGATGATGAGCCAGGGGCTGTATTTGCGATCGCTGCTGCATCAGCAGAAGAAGAAGATGCCTTAACCTTCACTATCACCCGCACAGGAGATGCCCAAGCTCAACAAAGTGTGACTGTATCCACATCAATCAATACCCAGGATACAGCTAGTGATGACGACTTTACACCAAAAACTGAAACTCTCACCTTTGCTGTGGGAGAAACCGAGAAAACCTTTACTGTTGAGACAGCAGAAGATTTCCGGGTGGAAGAAAATGAGACTTTCACCGTCAACTTGAGTAGTGCCACAAACGGCGGAACTATCAGTTCTACAAATGGTACAGCAAAAGGAACTATCAATGATGATGATATTCCACTCGCTGCTATTACCAACAACAACATCTTTACCATCAAAGGTATTGGTAATACAGTCAGACTCAAAGCCACTCTCTTGGCCAGCAGTTCTAGTGTTGTCAATGAACTGGGTGTATTTACTGTTGACGATGCTGAAGGTAGAATCAATGGTATTGCACCAGGGCAAGCAGGTTACAACGAAGCAGCTTTAGAACGAGCTAAAAACCAAGGTAAAGGCATTTTCTCCGCTATTGCAAACCTTCCAGATCGGTTTAAAACTGAAATAGAAGCTGATAAACTGACGCGCTTACTAGGATTTAATTCTGGTAGTCACTTGAAATTCTTTTTAGTCAGAGAGAGTACAATTGATGCTTTCCAGGCTGGAAAAATCTCAAGTACAAACATTATCTTTGCTGAATCTTCAACCCAAATAATTACTCAAGAAGATGATAGTTTCACTCTTTCTTGGAAGGAAAGTTCCACTGTTACACAATTTAATTCTCTAGTAGTTAAGGTTGAGTCAACCAACGAATCTTTAACGACAGGTACAGCACTCCAAGGGTCAAACCAAGCAGAATTAATTGATTTCAGCGGTATAACAGGTACGGTGAAAGCAGATTTCTCTGTTTTCCGAGAAGCTGCATATAACAACGAAGTCTACTTTTATAAAGTAGATACTGCTCAAGGAGAAATTGGCGGTTTGCAAGCAACAGCGGCTAATCGTGCAAATTATCTACAAGCTGCAATCAATAATTTGATTAAAGATGTAAATAGTGGTACAGCGATCAAATTTGCTGTTTCTAACCAAGGTTTATTTACAGATAGCGCAGTAATTGCGGGTGGTTCAATCTTGGCTCCGATGATCATTGTCAATGGTAGTTTATCTCAGTTAACGGATAGTAACACTGGTAATGATCCTCAAGTTTATTTCCCATATTTGGGAGTAAATTCTGATGGAGTAGATCACATTCGTTTGTTAGGAGATAACACCTTTGGTTTTGAAGATTTACCTGGTGGTGGTGACTTGGATTACAATGACATAATTATTAAATTCGATTTTTCGATTGTTTAACCTGTCTCATAATTGAGTAACAATCTGGGAATAATAGCGTAGCGTGGCGTAAGCCATATTCCCTGGCTCATAGATAAAGTCGGCTTGAGCCGACTATTTTTTTGATACAGCAGATTGCAGGTAAATAGACATCTCCGGAAATTAAATATGCGTATCCTAGAACCCTTGTAGAGACGTTCCATGGAACGTCTCTACATTCTTTTTCGGAGATGTCTAATGAGGTACAAACATAAGGGACGGCAATGCTTATACCTGCACCAGGTTTTAAGTAACCAAAGCAATTTTTTAGGGCTGTAGTTGCTGACAAGGACTGAAGTATACTTTATTTATGGCTTTTTTTAGTGTTGTATTTACGGTATTTACGTATGAAAATTTGATATATTTTTTACTCATTTCCTAATTCATCACACATACTCTCACCCTAGCGCATACTCGGAGTAATAATTTTGCACAAGATACTCGGATATATTACTATATTTTCAAAGGCTAATTCAAAGTTGAAATGTATCACCTACTCAAAGCTGCTGGGACGGTCAAGGCTATCTCCCAATGCAGGATAAACCTTAGAGTTTATCCTGTCTAAACGGAGAGATTTCCGCAACCTGTCGAGATTAGCAAACGCTGTCAGCTTACTATCTATGATCCAGGGTGAGAGATTTCAGTTTTTAATTAGCAAAAATAATAATTCCTTGACCTATTCAATTTCTTGACAAATATGCAAACTACTGAAAAAGAAATTTTATTACAAGAGTTTGAAAAGATAGCCAGAGTTATTGCACCTCCTTCACTCAGCTTACGTGAAGTCCAGGGAATCTTTAAACAATGGTTGAGTGTCAATTTGACAGTATTAATGCAACGGAGAGGTTATAACAAAAAGAAAATAGCGATTTTAAATAGAGAGAACGTAGTTTTAAATATTGGTTGCTTGGGGGATGAACAAGAAGAATATATTAATGCTGATCTGGTACGAATATACGGACAATGGGGAATTGAAAGTGCTTTCAGATTTATTTCGGGAAAATCTAAAGTAAAGTATGATTTATTGTTGAATCTAACAGTTTACGATGAGAATTTATTCGAGGTTGCTGATAGCATAATATTGTCTCATGTTTTAGAACACATTCATCCTCTTTCCGCAACAACAGCCCTGAAAAATTGCTTATCTTACCTCAAACCTGGTGGGTGTATCCGTGTTGCTGTACCTTATTTAGAAGCCTACAATAATTCTAAAGTCCCAGAAGGTCAAGAAGTTAACAACCGGATGTTATCTAAAAACAGACTTATTTATGGTTGGGGACATAGATTTATGTATGATCCTGAATTATTAGCTTTGGTGATGGAAGAGTCAGGTTTTACTCAAGTAAAAGCAGCCAGTTTTCAAGAAGGTTTGTTAGGTGAAACAGACGTTGAACAATACAGAGATGAATCAATTTACGTAACTGGTGTGAAGCCAGAAGTTTAAAATTCAGCTATAAAATTGTAGGTTGGGTTGCATTTTATTTAACCCAACCTACAACTTAAAATTAGTTTATATAGTTGCAAATTTTACGGAAATAATCCCAAACGAATCCATAATTGTCTTGCTATCACTTGAGATTGACTATTTAGCTCTAAACTCTTTACAGTTACTCTTCCAATAGGCGTTATACCTATAATCAAACCCGTTTCAGAATTAACTTGAAAATGCTTTTCCCATCTATCTTCTCTAGGATTAAAAAGACGAACTTCTGTATTAGATTCGGGATCTATTTCACTAATACGAGATCCTTTTCGCAGGTTACAAGAACGACAAGCAAGGGCTAAATTAATTTCAACATTAGCACCTCCACGAGAAGTAGGAACTATATGTTCAACTTCAAAGGGAAAATTAAATACTAATTCAGGTGCATGACAATATTCACAGCGACGAAAAGCGCGATCTGCTACTAGATGATAAAATGGATTCATTGATTCAATTGTTGTGCTAAAGATGCAGTTCTGGCTGTAGCAGCATTGAGTTCAGCATCAACAAGATTATCTAATTCAAGTTGTATTTCTGAGGGAAGTGTTTGTCCTTGATCTCGTGCTGTTCTCCACATACTCATCAGTTCTGATAAACGTTGTTTTTGCTCATTAGTGAAAAATTGATCAGGACGAAAGTTATCTATAATTAATAATGCTCGAAATTCAACTTCACCTAACTGTATAGTCAAAGCATCTAAAGCTTGACCGGCAGTTTTGCCAATAGACTGTTTATCTCCAGAAATTGCACAATAGGATTTTTCTCCATTGGCATTTGATGTAGGTACAATAGCAACTGTAGTCATAACGCTGAACAAGGATATCTGTTATTTATCTATTATAGTCCGTAGGTTGGGTTGACGTAAGGAAACCCAACATCAAGCAACAATAATACATAAATTGGGTTGCATTTCATTTAACCCAACCTACAAACTGTTTCTAATTCTGATTTTTAAGTTATTCTTCTGTTTAATCTTTGATTATCTTTTGTCCTTCTTCTTTCTTAGTAAGGTACTTGTCAATCTGTGGTTTTAAATAGTCCTTATCAAAGCCTCTAAATTTAAATAAACTATTTTTTGATTTATTTAGAGTTATCGAATACTCTTCTGCCGCAGTAAAAAATATTTCTTTGGAAATAGTGTAATATTTATCTAGCAATGCATCATCTGATATTTTATCAAATAGCCAGGATTTACGCTTTGTAAATTCATTTTTCTTCGCCTGAATTTCTATATTATTTATAAGTTTAGACTTTTGGGTAACTTGACCTTCTTGATATTCTGCATCACTAAAAATTAGTGAACTCATAATATGTAAGAAAATAAAGCCACCTTTTGAAATTAAATCTCTTTGTTCATTCTGATAATCATTTGTTCTAATGTCAGAATTTTTTATTGTCCAAATTTTTTGATAAAGGATAGTTGAAAATTTATATAAGTCAAAATCTGCTTTGTCATTGAAAATAGAGTTATATTTAGTTTTCGTATCAAAAAGTGTTGTAGTATCATTGACTGCTAAAATAGCTTCTTTATTTACTACCGTGTGAATAATTTGAGCCATCTTTAAAAGCCCTATTACTTTATTTCCAGTAATACCTTGTCTTTTATAATAGTTATCTCTTCGTTCATAATAAATACCAACTTCTTTTAAGTATTTCTCAATATTTCGTTGTATATAGTCGTTAGCTTTTAGGCTTGCTGATTTAACTGGATTCTGAGAATTTGTTGCACTAATTATATCTGTTTGTATATCTAGATTTTCTGTTTTTACTAATTTTACAAAAACTTTCAAATTTTCTGGTAACTTATTCTTATTATCTCTTGTATATGCAATATAAAGACAATGAATTGTTTGACATCCATTTACTATTTGTGGATTGGTTACACTGTAGCCTTTAGCGTCTAATGATACAATTGAATCTCCAATGATTGTTAAACCATTATTCATTGCCCAAAAATTAGATGATTTACTCTCATCTAACGCGGTGTCTATTATAGATGAATTTATTTTTTTATCTTCACCTAGAAAGAAGCGAACATTTCCTTCAGTTAAATGGCTTTTAAAATTACCTTCTGTATCAATAAGACTCTTAAGTAAGTCATTTCCATTAACAAATCCAGCAAAGCCTGTAGTTTCAACGTCTTTTTCAGAAATATTCAAAGGTTGTGAGTCAAATTTAATTTCTATCTGTTCATCTGTTTTGCTTGTTAAATCAAGCAAATCCTGAACGCCCAAATAATTAAATTCATATGGTATTGTCAAAATATTGTTTTTAAGTTCTTCTTCTAAATACCTTATTTTTGGGGATATTCTCATTTCCGAAGAAATTGTGACAAAAAAAACTTCACAAGAGAATTTTGCTTTCTCAACTCTTGATTTTCTAAAGACCTTTCTAATTAGCTCTGTTATTTCTAATATTTCTTCATTAGCTCCAATAGTTCTAAGTTTTTCTATTGTAATTTCAAGATTAAAAATTTGTTCAATGCCTTCCTTTAATTTTCTGAAACCATCTGTTGAAAAGCCGTCTTCTTTTTTAATTTGAAAAAATTTAACCTTTACTGTGCTGTCTTTGGTTATAGGATGTGATATATCTTTAACTAAAATTCCATTGCAATAAACATAACAAAGATCAATTCCCTCATCACCTCCTTCACCCATTATCCCATCAATAAGATCGTCAAACTCAAGACCATTTAAAAATTTGAAATTAGAAAATGAAGCTGTAGCTATTTCAAATCTATTCTTTTTAACCGAAGTTAATTCAGGGTTATCACTAAATAATTTTTCGATTTGGTCTTCTAGTAATATTTTTAAACTCATAGTTATTGTTTTAGTTGAGTAAGATATATTTAATTGTAGTATAAAATGAAGAATATAGCGGTTTGCAGTTGAATCTAATACAGACCTACCCCCCAACCCCTTCCCTAGCAGGGAAGGGGACAAGACTCAAAGCCTCTCTTATCGCAGGAGAGAGGTCAGAGTGTATCGCATACAACCTACAAACCAAATTAACCCAAAACGAAATTCACCAACTTACCAGGAACAACAATCACTTTTTTAACTTCCTTCCCTTCAATATAACGCTTCGCCACTTCAGACTCCCGCGCATATCTTTCCAACTCAGCCTTATCTAACTGGGAAGGAACTTGAATAGAACCGCGAGTTTTACCCATAATTTGAATTACCAAAGTAATTTCATCAGCTATCAAAGCCGCAGGATCAAAACTCGGCCAAACTTGTGTATGTATCGTCCCCTTATTCCCCAACAAATGCCATAATTCATCAGCAATATGGGGCGCAAAAGGCGCTAACATAATCACCAAAGTTTGAATACCTTCTGCATAAATTGGCGAATTATTACATTTAGCATCAGTCAACGCATTACTTAACTTCATTAATTCCGAAATTGCGGTATTGAATTGATATTCATCTTCCACATCTTCCGTAATTGCTTGAATTGCAATATGAATCGCTCTCCTTAAATCTTTTTCCTCTTTACTTAACTTCTCCAAATCGGCTTTTTGCTTACAAACTCCTGCCGCAGCGTAATCTGTCACCAACCGCCAAACCCGATTTAAAAAGCGGAATTGTCCCTCAACATCAGCCTCATCCCATTCTAAATCTTTCTCAGGAGGTGCTTTAAATAAAATGAACATCCGCGCCGTATCAATGCCATATTTATTAATGACATCTTCCGGTGCTACACCATTTCCTTTTGATTTGGACATGGTAGCATAGAGACGTTGTAAAGGTTCTCCGGTTTGCGGATCTACAGGATTATTAGCATCAACTAAATTAGAAGCAATCCATTTATCCTTACCACCTTTATTTGGATTCATGTAAGTTAAACCTTGTACCATTCCCTGAGTTAATAGGCGTTGAAATGGTTCATCAAAGTTAAATAAACCTCTATCTCTCAATACTTTGGTGAAGAAACGCGAATACAATAAATGTAAAATTGCGTGTTCAATTCCACCTACATATTGATCTACAGGCATCCAATCATTAACTTTACTGACATCAAAAACCTGATTTTCATTTTTAGCATCAGTAAAGCGCAAGAAATACCACGAAGAATCAATAAAAGTATCCATCGTGTCGGTTTCCCGTTTCGCAGGAGTACCGCAAGTTGGACAAGGCACATTTACCCAACTTTCCAACTGTGCTAAAGGTGAACCACCACGTCCACTTAATTCGATATCTTCTGGTAATTGTACAGGTAAATCTTTATCAGGTACAGGCACAATTCCACAATTAGGACAGTGAATAACAGGGATAGGTGCGCCCCAATAACGTTGTCGAGAAATCAACCAATCTCTGAGGCGATATTGTATTCTTAATTTACCGAAGTCTTGTTTTTCTGCAAATTCGATAATTGCCTTTTTCGCATCTACAGAATTCATGCCATTAAAGTCACCGGAATTAACTAAAATTCCTGCTTCTGTGTATGCTGATTTTAAAGTTTCCTCTGCACCAATTTCTGGGACAATTACAACTTTAATTGCTAAATTCTGTTCTTTTGCAAATTTGAAATCTCGCACATCATGGGCAGGTACACCCATCACCGCACCTGTACCATATTCATAGAGTACATAATCTGCAATCCAAATCGGCACTTCTTCCCCGGTGAAGGGGTTGATAGCTTTCCCACCAGTAGGAATACCCCGTTTTGGTTTGTCTTCTGCGGTTCTTTCTAACTCGCTTTGGTTGCTAACTTCTTTAATAAAGGCTTCTACTGCCGCTTTTTGTTCTGAAGTGGTGACAACTTGAGTTAAGGGGTGTTCTGGGGCTAATACGACGTAGCTAACACCATAAACGGTGTCGGGACGGGTAGTATAAACGCCGATTTTTTCCTCTGCACCAACAATAGGAAATTCTAAATATGCACCGGTGGATTTTCCAATCCAGTTGGCCTGCATTAATTTTACCCGTTCTGGCCAACCAGGCAGTTTATCCAAATCATTTAATAATTCTTCGGCGTAGTCGGTAATTTTGAAAAACCATTGACGCAGTAATTTACGTTCTACAATTGCACCACTTCGCCAAGAACGTCCTTCACTGTCAACTTGTTCGTTTGCTAATACAGTTTGGTCAATGGGGTCCCAGTTAACTGCGGCTTCTCTTTGATAAGCTAAACCAGCTTGTAAAAATTGCAGAAAAATCCACTGTGTCCATTTGTAATAATCTGGGGAACACGTAGCAACTTCACATTCCCAATCTAAGGATAAACCCAGACGCTGTAATTGTTGCCGCATCTGGGCAATATTTTGATATGTCCATTTAGCAGGGGGTACACCTCTATCAATAGCGGCGTTTTCTGCTGGTAGTCCAAAGGCATCCCAACCCATTGGATGTAATACCCGATACCCTTGCATACGTTTGAGGCGGGCAATCACATCAGTAATTGTATAGTTACGGACGTGACCCATGTGCAAGCTTCCAGATGGGTAAGGAAACATGGAAAGCGCGTAGAATTTTGGCTTGTTTTGATCTTGAGGTGTTTTATCTAAGCCAAGTTCTAACCATGTTTTTTGCCATTTTTCCTCAATTGTGGCTGGTTGGTATAATGTTTTTTGGGGGGACTCCACAATTAAAACTCCTAATGTTTTTTCCTAGTTTCGCTATTGTGGCATAATCTAGATGGTGCGTATCTGCTGAGTGTTTAATGGGATGATTTTTTCTCACGCAGAGGCGCAGAGGCGCAAAGAGAGAATACCTCGATTTCTTTTAACTAACAGTTTGGTTCTTCAGTACCTCTTCTACCAAACTATTAGTTAAAAACCACAATTTTGCTTTTAAACTAAGTATAAAAATTGCATAACCCTAGATGTCAAACCGGACTGATTGCTGATTAAGGAAACTCTCAATTCCCTGCCTTCAGTTTCCCATAAGCATAACGGGTTAAACTACCTTCATTGAGATTGTTCCAACCATACATCCGATCTCTAAAGGGTTTCCACTGTTCATAAACAGCTTTAAAATCAGCATCTTTAGCCGCAAACTCATCATATAAAGCAAAAGAAGCTTTTTCGGCTGCTTCCAGAATTTCCTGACTATAAGCACGAAGTTGAGTACCCGTTTTTAATAGTTTTTCTAATGACTCACTATTGCGGGTATCATAACGAGCTAACATTGTCGTATTCGACTGATATGCAGCGGTTTCTAAAGCTGCTTGGTATTGAGGTGGTAGCTTTTTCCATTCATCTAAATTGACTTGTACTTCTAGAGTTGGGCCTGGTTCCCACCAACCTGGATAATAGTAAAATTTAGCGACTTTATTTAAACCTAATTTTTCATCATCATAAGGGCCTACCCACTCTGCTGCATCAATAGCCCCTGTTTGTAAGGCTTGAAAGATGTCTCCTCCAGGGAGAGTCTGCACTGTTACTCCTAGTTTGGCCATAACTTGTCCGCCTAAACCGGGGATACGCATTTTTAAGCCCTTGAGGTCATTGACTGTTTTAACTTCCTTGCGAAACCATCCCCCCATCTGTGTACCCGTATTTCCCGCAGGAAATTGAATTACATTAAATTTGCGTGCGTAAATTTCCTGAAGTTTAGCTAAACCTCCCCCTTCATATAACCAAGCATTTTGTTGTTGGGCATTGAGTCCAAATGGTACTGATGTACCAAATGCCAGAGCGGGACTTTTTCCGATGTAGTAATAAGCGGCAGTATGTCCTGCTTGTACTGCGCCTTGAGAAACAACATTGAGAACTTCTAAACCGGGGGCTATTTCTCCAGCTGCACGGGGTTCGATGATAAATTTACCGTTTGTTAGGGCTTTGACACGATCTGCCAAAACTTGCGCTCCGCCAAAAATGGTTTCTAAGGATAATGGCCAACTTGTCGCCATTTGCCATTTAATGGTGGGCAAGTTGCTGGTGTCTGCTTGTGCCTTTGCACCTTGAGTTTGGGCTTTTTGACAGCCACCGACAATTGCTACTCCTGTAGCTGCGATCGCACTTTGAGATAATCTGTTAACAATAGCTCGACGTTTCATAAAAGTTAATACTATTTACTAACCATAAAGATGTTCCCACAATATCATATTGATGCAACAATTCAGGTAAAATAAGATGCTTAATTTATATGTTTCTTGTTTATGCGTGAATCAAGAAGATTTTCTTTAATCAGTAGGTTGTTAAAATTTTCACAATTTATTGACAATTGTGCTGATAAATTGGGATGGTTATCCAATTGGCTAGTTTTACTCACAATAGGAGTTGGTTTTTTTAATGTAGTAGCTCGTTATCTGGGGCGTTTCATTGGAGTGCAATTATCTTCTAACGCTTTATTAGAACTGCAATGGTATTTGTTTTCTCTAACTTTTTTACTAGGTTTTGTTTATATTTTACGGCATGGAGAAAATGTGCGGGTTGATTTTCTCTACACTAATATGAGTGAAAAAAAACGCGCCTTAGTTGATTTTGTAGGAACAATTTTATTTTTAATTCCCTTTTGTCTAATTGGCATTTGGGTAACATTCAACCCAGTTTTACAGTCTTGGGGAAGGTCAAGTGATGGTAGTTGGGGAACTTGGGAAATATCTTCTGATGCTAATGGTTTACCCCGCGCACCGATAAAAACTATGGTTCCGATAGGGTTATTATTGCTGCTTTTACAAAGTATTTCTCAAGCAATTAAATATCTAGCAGTATTATTAGGCTATCACCAAGTAGCGGAACAAATTCGCTTAGAGACATCCGAAAATATCAATATTGAATAGGGGAAATTATGGGTTTTGAATGGTTAGCAATTTTCATGTTTGTCGGCTTTTTCTTTATTCTCATGAGTGGCTTTCCTGTCGCTTTTTCCTTTGCCGGTACAGCCATTGTTTTTGGACTTATTGGTACAGCAGTAGGGGCTTTTAATCCTGCTCGTCTACTACTATTACCCAATAGTTGGTTCGGTACAATGTCTAATTTTACTTTACTCGCTATTCCCTTTTTTGTTTTTCTGGGTGCGGTTTTAGAAAAGTCTGGATTAGCGGAAGAGTTATTAGAAACTATTGGGATTGTTTTAAGTCGTTTACGGGGAGGATTAGCGTTAGCAGTTGTTTTAGTAGGAACGGTTTTAGCCGCAACAACGGGAGTTGTCGCTGCCACAGTAATTGTTATGGGAATGTTATCATTACCTGTAATGTTACGCTATGGCTATGATAAAAAATTAGCTGCTGGGGTAATAGTTGCTTCTGGTACTTTAGCCCAGTTAATTCCTCCGAGTTTAGTCTTAGTAATTCTTAGTGATCAAATTGGTGTTTCTGTCGGAGATTTATTTTTAGGGGCATTAATTCCCGGATTAATGTTATCTGGTTCTTATATTCTCTATATTTTAGGACTAGCTTTTTTTCAACCGGAAAAAGTTCCACCTATCCCTGCGGATGTGGAAATTCCTCAAGGTAGTCAATTAATTAAGAAAGTTTTTAAAGCGGTTGTTCCTCCTATTCTTTTAATTTTTGCAGTATTAGGCAGTATTTTTTTTGGTGTTGCCACTCCCACAGAAGCAGGTGCAGTTGGTGCGGTTGGGGCTTCTGTTCTTGCAGCTTTTAATAAACGTTTAACACCACAATTAATTCGTGATGCTGCTCATTCTACCGCAGTAATTACTTCTTTGGTGGTCATGATTCTCTTCTGTTCTTCGATGTTTAGTTTGGTGTTTGATGCTTTGGGTGGAAAAACTCTCATTACTAATTTATTAACAGGTTTACCTGGAGGATATTGGGGGTTTTTAATTGTGAGTAATTTAGCAATTTTTGCTCTGGGAGTTTTTCTAGAATTTATGGAAATTTGCTTTATTGCTATGCCTTTATTTGTACCAGCAGCCCAAGCTTTAAATATTGATATGGTTTGGTTTGGTGTGGTAATAGCCATTAATTTACAAACGGCTTTTATTTCTCCACCTGTGGGATTTTCTTTGTTTTATTTACAAAGTGTTGCCCCTAAAGAAGTGAGTACCTTGGATATTCATAAAAGTGCTATTCCTTTTATGGTCTTACAGTTTATTGTGTTGTTAATTGTGATTTTTTGCCCGCAAACTGTCCGCTGGTTAATTGATATTTCGGCAACAAAGGGGAGTTGAAAAATAATGCGTAATGCGTAATTAAGTTTTCATTTCAGCCGGACATGATATGACGGGAGAAAATATCAACATACCTCAAATTTTACGAGTTTTTGTATATGGTACTCTCAAACCAGGTGAAGCTAATTATCACTTGTGTGAACGTCAAGTATTAAGAGCAAAAAAAGCAATAACATCAGGTAAATTGTTTACTTTACCAATGGGTTATCCCGCGATGACTTTAGGAGATGGCAAAGTTCACGGTTATTTGCTCTATTTTGCTGACTCCGCGATTTTAACAGCGTTGGATGATTTAGAAGATTATGATTCCACAAGACCAACATCAAAAAACCTCTATAATCGGCAATCTATAGAGATTTTTGAGCCAATCGGCTTATCTTTGGGTTGGGCTTGGGCGTACTTAATGACACCAGAAAAGGTTGACCGATTCGGTGGTATTCCTCAGATGGACGGCTGTTGGAACAGTTAACGTCAAAGCTTTTAAAGTCTCACCTGTCACCTGTCACCTGTCACCTGTCACCTCTAAATTAGTTGATGTCTAATTCTGTGTCTCGTTCTAAAGTTTTCGACTGATTAACGGGCTTTTTTGGTAAAGCCACTGCCGTTTTGGGAATTTCAATGACAGGGTTATTCAAGGCTACCATTAGCGGTGAAACAGGCGCTGCTGGCTGTTTTATTACTGCTGTTGGTTGTATTTTTTGTTGTGCAAGTTCCCATTTGGATGTATTACCTGGGATGAAGCCAGATATTGTACCAATGACACAAGCCGCTACAGCTGCACCACCAAACATCCAACCTAACTGGTAACGGTGGCGTAAGCGTTTCCAAACTTGTTGGAATGTGACTTCTGGTGACTGTTCAGATGCTGGTATGGGCATGGTTCGTACACCTTGCCTCAGCTTTAAAAGTCGTGCATACAAGCACTTAACTGAGTCATCCGTGTCCAGCCATTGTTCTACTTGCTTACGTTCGGTAGCAGTAACTTCGCCATCGAGGTAAGCACTCAATAACTCGAAGCGGTCAGTTTCGTTGTGCTGTAAGCAATCACGGTTCTCCATATCCTTAGTACCCGTTGATTCATTGGTATATATGGCTTGCGCCACGCTATCGCTATCAGCCATTCCATTGGATACGTCACCAGGGAGTTGTGAGGGGGAACGGTCATTAAACTGAGAATCAGTATTCATTCTAACGTTTTTACCAAGTCATACACGGGTAAACACAGCGGATAAATTTGAGAATTTAAGCAATTTTGCTGGTAAAGGGCAGAAAAATCTATTTATTACCACAATTATTACTAATTTTCAATTCTACCATCATGGAATTGAGGAAGATGATCGTCAATTGATTTACGTATCGAGATAAGGTTGCAACTGGGATTGCAATCTGGTTCTAGCTCTAGCTATTCTCGATTTTACAGTTCCTAGAGAAACGCCGGTGATTTCGGCAATTTCTTCATAGGGCAGACCTTCGATTTCTCTCAGGACAATTGTAGTACGGAACACCTCTGGTAAATCGGCGATCGCTTCTCGCAGTTGCTCGTAAAATTCTCTAGTTGTGAGTTCTTCCTCTGGGCCTGGTGTATCACCGGCAATTTCCCAATCCATCTCACCATCTTCTAGCGAGCGGGGAGCATCCAGTGAGAGGGGAGCGACAACCCGTTTGCGTTTACGCAACTCGTCGTAGAACAAGTTAGTAGCAATACGGCTTAACCAACCCCGAAATTTAGCAGGTTCTTGCAATCGGTTAATATGCCGATAGACGCGAATCCAAACTTCTTGAGCCAAGTCGGCTCTGTCAGACCAGTCAGGAGCCAGGTGGTATAGAACCCTATCCACCTGAGTCTGATAGCGTCGCAACAGTTCTGCGAAGGCAGCTTTATCTGGACGCAATCCTGCTTGACAGCGCAAAATAAGATCGTGATTTGAGAGTTTGTCAACTTGCACCGATGCTTGTGAATAAGTTGCATCAACAGCTGACCAGGATACAGTAATCGATTGACTCATAGATCGTACTGGCTTTAAATAATCCCTTATCATTAGACCTGATAATCTGCCAGATGTTCCTAAGTTACGTGACGGATTTATGATCGGAACACGGAAGTATATAGCAGAAATCCCTAATCTGGGTGTGGGGTATGGTAAAACAGTCAGTAAATTGTATTCATGTAAACAACTGACTACTGCCCCTTGACAAAAAGGACTATCTATAGATGATGAAGATATTGTCAGCGTAATGAGACAACTGATAATTATTGATAAATTCTTTGCTAATTGGCTGCTCTAGGCAGTCCATAATTTTAATGAGCCAGATATGTCAGGGATAAACAATAAGCAATGGCAATGGCAAGAAATGAATCTGTAGCGCGGATGGTGATGTTCCTCTGTTTTGGCACAGCAATTTTGTCTCTCGCTGTCCATTGGCACAACATGAAAACCACAGCGCAGTTAAATCCGTCTTTTTCCACTACATTAAGGAAAAATTCTACTGCCCCCAATGACTCTAGTCATAACCAATCTGAAGGGATTAGCATTGGGGAAACGGCTTTGGGTGCTTCTTTTCCCTCGTCTCCATCAAATTCTGTTGCTGGTAAAAAATATGTGGCTAGTGCTGCGGATACACCAAAAAAGACAAAGCTGGTAGTGCCAGGACAAGGACAAGGAGAGAACCAGAAAACAAACAACAGACCGAAGGGCTTTTTCTTTCCCGGTGTGGCTGAGGCCAAATCTGTTCAGGGACTAGGGTCTACTCAGGTACAAGTTGTAGTTGATATAAGCGATCGCCGGGTCTATGTTCACCGCTATGACCAAGTGATCGCTAGTTATCCCATTGCTGTAGGTAAAAAAGGTTGGGAAACACCAACAGGTAATTTTCAAGTCATACATAAGGAACATCACCCAATTTGGAAGCATCCGATTACTGGGCAAGTATTTGAAGCAGGTACGGATAGTCCTTTGGGTGACAGATGGATTGGTTTTTGGTCAGATGGCAGAAACGAAATTGGCTTTCATGGTACACCTGATACTGACTTAGTGGGAGCAGCTGTGTCTCATGGTTGCTTAAGAATGCGTAATCCTGATGTGCGAATGTTATATGATCAAGTTAGCTTAGGCACAACAGTATTAGTGCGAGACTGAAACCGCAGGAGGCTGGGGACTGGGGACTGGGGACTGGGGACTGGGGACTGGGTAAAATTCATCAACTTTTGCCTTTTGCCTTTTGCCTCTTGCCTATTCCCTATTCACCTGTCAACTATTTTGAAGAGTCCTGTGCGTTTTGCTCAAAATTAGGTGCGTAGACTTGAAGTAAGTTACTGACTTGACTAAGAACATCGTTACCAGTAGTTTTCCCTAAAGCTTGACGTTCTGGGAAGAATTCAGGTTGATCCAAGTAACGATCAATAGCTTTGGCTACTTGTTGAGAGATAATTTCCTGAAGTTCTGTTTTAGCGCGTTGGCGTTGGTAATTTGCGCCTTCTTCTGTCGTAGCATACAGGGGTGGTAGACGGTTGAGGGCGTAAGCAGTGATATCTCCCACATCTAAAGAGCTTTCACAGCTGGCTTCAATTTCGGCTACTTTAGCGATTACCTCAGTCAGTACCAATTCTTCCATAACGTTAATAAACTGTTTGCGAGGTACTGCTACTACTTCACCAGTCAGCAATGAACCCATCAATAGATCAAGCGCCATGTACTCTTCAATTGAGAGATCTGAGGCGTTATCACAGATTCTACCAACTTCTGCTTCCATTGCTGGTGTCAGATAACCGTCCTGGAGAGCTTGTTCAACAATTTTTTTAATACTCATAAATTCTCACGATTAAATTTAAGCCATATCATTTATAATTCATAATTCCTAATTCATAATTGTTATTTCTATTACGAATTAGGAATTACGAATTAGGAATTACTAATCAAAGATCTTAGCTTTCCAAGATGTGGGATCAATAGATTGTCCATTCACATATAGACCCCAGTGTAAGTGAGGCCCAGTAGAAGCACCGGTAGAACCTACTGCACCAATTAGCTGACCAGCTTTGACAATATCACCCTCTTTGACATTAATGCGACTGAGGTGCATGAAAATGCTGGTGACTCCCTGACCGTGGTCAATGCCAACTACGTTACCATGAACTCGGAATCCTTGGGATACTGTGCCAACTAAAGCTACTTTGCCAGCTGCTGGAGCAATTACGGCTGAACCGGATGCACCAGCGTAGTCTAGACCACGATGGTAGTAATCATTTGCAAATTTACCATTATAGTAGCGCCTTACACCATAGGTTGTCGTCATTCTTCCTTTATTTGGTCTGAGGAAAACACCATTCCAATATTTTTCCGGTGTTTGTAGAGCTTTAAACTCCTTTGCCCGTTTTAGTTCATATTCTGTGGCTCTAACTCCGGCTTTTCCTGGTGGTAGGTTGATGCGTTGGACGGGAAATTTGCGATCGCCTACGTAAACTGCTAGATTTCGTTGCTCCTGTCCATTTCCTGTCACTGTAACTTTTCTGACTCCAGCTTTTTCCAGTGGAGTGGTAGGAATAAAGGATCGGTACTTATTTGGGGCAATTTCAAAGGCAGGATATGTTTTTTCTCCAACTGTCACAGTAGGATTACTTGGTATTTCTTGACTATCTGCTTCAATTAATACCGAAATTGTATCTCCCAATTGTGGTTTCTCAGGTAGGATCTTTACTTCTAAAGCCTCTGCTGGCAAACTGAAAGCTATGGGAACAGCGGCAAATATTCCCATTAACATCCTAGTGACACTGCTGACACCAACACACTTTAACTTATCCTCAGGATTAATAACTTGAGCTTTGGTCGTCATAGGTTATGAAAAAATCTGTTGCTGCTGTTGAACAACAGACTAACTTATTCCCTCTGGTGTTTCCACTTCAAGAGAAAAAAATTTGCATCTGTTAGCTTATAAAGATGCACAGAGATATATACGGAACTTAAAGCATATCGAAAATTATATATAGGAATTCTATTATTTAGGATCGGTATAGAATATAATATTTTACCTGAAAATTGACGTAAATTCCATAATTACGAATTACGAATCATGAAAAAGTGGTTATCAATAATCGGAATAGGTGAAGATGGAATCCAGGGATTAAGCGCGATCGCTCTTGCTGTCCTTGAGCAAGCTAAAATTATCATTGGTGGGGAACGTCATCTTGCTATGTTACCCCCTAATGATAGACGGGAAAAAATCACCTGGAAATCTCCTTTTGATACTTCCATCACAGAAATTATCAACCGTCGCGGTGAGTCAATTTGCATTGTAGCTAGTGGCGACCCAATGTGTTACGGTGTGGGTGCAACTATTATTAAACATATTCCTATTTCTGAAATTACTATTATTCCTGCACCTTCGGCTTTTAGTCTGGCTTGTTCCCGGTTAGGATGGAATTTCCTGGAAGTGGAAACTTTGAGTTTATGCGGCCGTCCTGCTTCCCTACTGCAATCTTACATTTATCCAGGTGGGAAATTATTGATTTTAAGTGAGGGAAAAAATACACCGGGAATTGTGGCAAAAATGTTGACAAACAGGGGTTATGGTGATAGTAAAATTACCATTTTAGAAAGGATGGGCGGTATTCATGAACGGATTTTCACAGGTAGATCCGCTAGTTGGCAAGAAACAGAAATTGCTGCTTTAAATACTGTTGCTGTGGAATGTATTGCTGATGTGGGAATAGTGGGTTTATCGAGATTTCCCGGTTTACCTGACAATGCTTTTCACCATGATGGACAGTTAACAAAACGGGAAGTTAGAGCAGTGACATTATCAACTTTAGCACCTTTACCGGGGGAGTTACTTTGGGATATTGGTGCGGGTTGTGGTTCTATTTCTATAGAATGGATGCGGAGTAATTTCCGGTGTCGGGCGATCGCTATTGAACAAAATGCTAATAGACTAAATTATATAACTGATAATGCTGCTGCTTTAGGTACACCAAATTTACAAATTATAGCTGGTAAAGCACCAGAAGTTATCCAAGAATTACCCACACCTGATGCTATTTTTATCGGTGGTGGTGTCACCGCACCAGGACTATTTGATCTATGTTGGAACAGGTTGCGTCCTGGGGGGAGAATGGTGGCTAATGTTGTGACCTTGGAAGGGGAAAAAACGTTATTTGAATGGTATGAAAAAGCAGGGGGAAATTTTACCAGAATTTCCATTCAACGTGCAGAACCAATTGGTAAATTTTTAGGTTGGAAAGGAATGTCTCCAGTCACGCAGTGGGTAGCATATAAATCGTCTCTACTAACTACTGAATTATGCTGCAATTAATTCCTTCAAAAAAATCTATTATTGTGTTACTTTAGATAGATGAAAGAACCCTTTAATAGATAATTAATGTTAATAGCTAAATACAGTTATATAGCAATCCTAAATGATTCATGAACACTTTCTGTTCCCTGTTCCCTGTTCCCTGTTCCCTTCCCATGACTTACGTCACGCTACGCTATCACCGATAAGTTCTCAACTCAAATAGGATCGCTATATATAGTGAAAATCATGTTTGAAAATCATGTTGTAAATCTAGTTACATTTTCACTATATAATCCCCAATACCTTTTTATTTTCTCGATAGTAAAAATGGTAACGATTAACTGTATTAGCTTTTAGTAAAACTGTTGATGATACTTTGCTCCTGTCTCACTGAAAAAGTTATCTATACATCACAGACAGGAGACATATTAATGGATAATACCTATGCTCGCAGCGGTTTGTACTTTGTTTGAAGGTGACTATCATTACGGCGTGGGGGTTTTAACCAATTCTCTTTATAATCATGGCTTTCGCGGTGTGGTTTGGGCAGGATATCGTGGAACTCTGCCAGCTTGGGCTAAACCTCTTAAAAATGGCCAAGGTTATCAAGAGTTTTCTGTAGCGTCTGATTGTGTAATTCGATTCATTCAGCTAAAAACCTCCAAGTGTTTTACTAACTACAAGCCCGATTTTATGCTTCAACTTTGGGAAAATTATTGCCCAGAAGTTGAAGGATTATTCTATTTCGATCCTGATATTGTCAACAAATGTAGTTGGGATTTCTACCTGGAGTGGGTAAGTCGCGGAATTACCCTCTGTGAGGATGCCTATGACTATATGCCTGTCAATCATCCTTATCGATTATCTTGGAAAGAACTTGCTGAACGCTATGGTCATACATATCATCGTCAAACAGACCGATACTACAATGCTGGCTTTATTGGGCTGAAGCAAAACCAAAAAGCCGTACTTTCGTTGTGGCAGAAATTACTAGAAACTTTTGAGTCCGAAGGATACATCAATCTCAGTGATTTCTGTCTTTCTTTAGGGCGTTATCCCTATTTCCAAAGCGATCAATGTGTTCTTAACTTGGCGCTCATGTTGACTTCTGAACCACTCAGCACTGTCAGTCGTCTGGGAATGGATTTCGGAGGTGCTAGTGTGAATATTATGTCACACGCATCAGGATCGCAAATAAAACCGTGGCGTAAACAACTGATTTTCAAAGCTTTGGGAGGCGAAGCTCCCACTTTAACAGATAAAGCATATTGGCAACATACTCAAACACCGATTCAAATGTATTCATCAACACAATATGCTCAACAAAAAATTGCTCTCCGCACAGCTGCTGCAATTGGGCGCTTTGTCCGTCGCTCTTAAGAATTGTTAAAAAGAAGGCTGTAGAAGCTAGGGTGTGGGGTGTGGCGTGTAGGGAACCCCATAACTCAAGTTAGGAGCTTGATCACCTTTTGGTTTTGTTGTCTCATTCCCATGCGCTGCATGGGAATGAATTATTGAAGGCTCTGCCTTGTTTTTTATTTGAGGCAGAGCTTCAAGGATAGCATTCCTAGCCTCTGGCTAGGAACGAGATTATTTAATTTTTAATTTCTAATTTCTAATTTGTATTACATTTTCATAAATATCTGCCATTGTTAAAGTTAAACTCACTGAATTATTGAAGGCTTTACCTTGTTTTTTTATTTGAGGCAGAGCCTCAAGGATAGCATTCCTAGCCTCTGGCTAGGAAGGAACGAGAGGATTTAATTTTTAATTTTTAATTTCCAATTTTTAATATGTATTACATTTTCATAAATATCTGCAATTGTTAAAGTTAAACCCACTGAATCTAAACGCAATTTATCATCTTTACCCAAAGCTTCTACTTTAATTTCATTTTTATCAACCACCACATATGGTTGTAAACTGTCTATAATTTGATAATTAATACATTGTTCCCTTTTGTCTGTTGTTACGGTTGAATGAGAAAAAACTGAATTTTATGTAAATTTTTATCAACTAGGGTATAATTTTATTATATTTAAAATGCATTCAAAAATTTAAAAACTTCTTTAAAAACCTACCCATGAATCAAACCGCTATCAATCTCATTGCTATATCTGTCTTCCTAATGACACTTTCCACTTTGTTGGGACCATTAATCAATCTTTCTCCAACTATTCCCGCTTTAACTATAATGGGATTTTTGGGGATTGCAACTTTAGATAATTTCAGTTTCCAAGGAAAGGGAGGAACGATAGTTTTAGATTGGTTAGCGCGATTTTCTCCAGAATATAAAGAACGAATTATACATCATGAAGCAGGTCATTTTCTCGTTGCTCATCTGTTGGGAATTCCGGTCACTGGTTATACTCTCAGCGCGTGGGAAGCTTGGAAGCTGGGACAACCGGGACAAGGTGGGGTAATTTTGGAGGATAGCGAAATTGCAAAACAGTTAGAAAGGGGGAAGATTGGCGTTTCCATGGTAGAACGCTATTGTAATATTTGGATGGCGGGAATTGCAGCAGAAACTCTCGTTTTTAACTCTGCTGAGGGTGGTGGTGATGATAAAGCCAAGTTAAATCAGTTTTTGCAAGCTTTGGGTTTTGCAGAGACGGTTTTTGATCAAAAACAGCGTTTTTACTTGCTACAAGCTAAAAATTTGATTCAGGAAAATTGGGATGCGTATCAAGCTTTAGTGGACGCGATGAGAAAAGGGGTTTCGGTTGAAGATTGTCAAAAACTTATTCGTTAGTTAAGTAGTCTGTCATTTAGCTAACTTTTTTAAAAGTTATGACTTCTATGAATAACCTTCAATGTGATATCCAGCCGCAACGATTACCTGTTTGATTGACTCCTCAGAAGCTATGGATTCAGAAGCGGTGGGTTCCACCGTAACTGTCTTAGCCTGAACATCAACATCAACTTTAGCATCAGGCATCATAGTGTGGATAGATTCAGTAATAGTGTCTGCACATTTTTCACTAGCAAGATTCGATACTTTCATTTTCAGAGCCATTACGTAACCTGATTTTTACTACATTCTTAGCATCCTTGATCTAAGCAATGTAGTCATCTTGCTAGAGTAATATAAACTGCTTGAGGATATGAGCTATTGGACATAGGTAGTTTTTGGACATTTACACTGTTCTAAACACTGAAGCAGTCGAGTTTTAGATTCTTTCACAAATATTTTGCCAAACTGAGATACTGCCATTGGCAACATCACAAAACAAAATGCAAAAATAGAATGACGCTGCTTTTGGAAATTTAGCGGTTTCTCATTGACCTAACCCCCTTCCCTAGTAGGGGAGGGGGAAATTTAAAGCCTCTCTCCTACCAGGAGAGAGGTTTGGAGAGAGGTCTTCGGCCTGTGTCACTCTTGATTAAAACTATTTTTGTAATTTCTCATGTCTTCAACTCCCCAGTATCTTAGCGGTAACGATATTCGCGCTTTATTCCTCGACTTCTACACCCAACGGGGACACCAACCGCTTCCGAGTGCTTCCCTTGTACCGGAAGATCCCACGGTGCTGCTAACTATTGCAGGGATGTTACCATTTAAACCGATTTTTCTGGGACAGCGCACACCGGAATTTAAACGCGCTACCACTTCTCAAAAGTGTATTCGTACCAATGATATCGAAAATGTAGGCAGAACAAAACGCCATCATACATTTTTTGAGATGTTAGGTAATTTTAGCTTTGGTGATTATTTTAAAGAACAAGCGATCGCTTGGGGTTGGGAATTATCTACTCAAGTTTTTGGTTTCTCTCCTCAAAATTTAGTCGTCAGTGTATTTGAAGAAGACGACGAAACTGTTGCAATTTGGCGCGATCAAATTGGTGTCAATGAAAAACGCATTAAGCGCATGGGTGCGGATGATAATTTCTGGGTTTCTGGCCCCACTGGTCCCTGTGGTCCTTGTTCAGAAATTTATTATGATTTTCATCCAGAATTAGGAGATGATCATATTGATTTAGAAGATGATACCCGATTTATCGAGTTTTATAACTTGGTATTTATGCAATATAATCGGGATACTTCAGGAAATTTAACGCCGTTGCAAAATAAGAATATTGACACGGGAATGGGTTTAGAGAGAATGGCGCAAATTCTCCAAAAAGTTCCCAATAATTATGAAACAGATTTGATTTTCCCGATTATTGAAACTGCGGCAAAAATTGCGAAAATTGATTATCATCAAAGTGATGAAAATACCAAAGTTTCTTTAAAAGTAATTGGTGATCATGTCCGTTCCGTTGTTCACATGATCGCTGATGAAATTCGCGCTTCTAATGTTGGGAGAGGTTACGTTTTACGGCGTTTAATTCGTCGCGTTGTCAGACATGGAAGATTAATTGGTATTTCTGGGGAATTTATTAACCAAGTTGCAGAAACCGCAATTTCTCTTTCTGAATCAATTTACCCGAATTTGCGACAAAGAGAAGTTGCAATTAAAGCAGAATTACAAAGAGAAGAAGTTAATTTCTTGAAAACCTTAGATAGAGGTGAAAAGCTGTTAGCAGAAATTATCCAAGAGGTAAAACAAAAAGGTTTAACTTCTATTAGTGGTGAAAGTGCTTTTACCTTATATGATACCTACGGTTTCCCATTGGAATTAACTCAAGAAGTTGCAGAAGAACATCATTTAACTGTTGATGTTGATGGTTTCAATGCAGAAATGCAAAAACAGGTAGAACGTGCAAAAGCTGCACATGAAACAATTGATTTAACTGTACAAGGTTCTTTAGATAAACTTGCAGAACATATCCATTCTACACAATTCATTGGTTATAACCAATTAGCAACAACCGCGAAAATCGAAGTTTTGTTAGTTGGTGGTGTTTCTCAAGAAGCAGCAGAAGCAGGAACAGAAGTACAAATTGTTTTAGATAAAACCCCATTTTATGCAGAATCTGGTGGACAAATTGGAGATAAGGGATATATTTCCGGTGATGGAATTTTAGTCAGAATTGAAGATGTCAAAAAAGAATCTGATTTCTTTGTTCACTTCGGTAAAATTGAACGTGGTACACTGAGAATAGGTGACAATATCACCGCACAAATTGACACTGGTTGTCGTCGTCGCGCTCAAGCTAATCATACAGCAACTCATTTATTACAAGCTGCATTAAAGAAAGTCGTTGATGAGGGAATTTCTCAAGCTGGATCTTTAGTTTCTTTTGATAGATTGCGGTTTGATTTTAACTGTCCTCGTGCTTTAACTGCGGATGAATTTCAACAAATTGAAGAATTAGTAAATAGTTGGATTTCCGAAGCGCATTCTGCAAAAATCGAAGTGTTACCTATAGCAGAAGCAAAAGCTAAAGGTGCAGTTGCAATGTTTGGGGAAAAATACGGTGATGAAGTGCGAGTAATTGATTTCCCTGGTGTTTCGATGGAATTATGCGGGGGAACTCATGTTAATAATACTGCGGAAATTGGCGTTTTCAAAATCATTTCGGAAGCGGGAGTTTCTTCAGGAGTGAGAAGAATAGAAGCGGTGTCTGGTGCTGCGGTATTGGATTATTTGAATGTGCGTGATAAAGTGGTCAAAGATTTGAGCGATCGCTTTAAAGTCAAACCAGAAGAAATACCAGACAGAATTACAACTTTACAAACCGAACTCCGCAACAACGAAAAAGAAATTCAAACCCTAAAATCACAATTAGCAATAGTTAAATCTGACAGTTTATTACAAACTGCGGAAACAGTGGGAGAACATAAAATTATTGTTTCTCAACTGGAAGATGTGGACGCAGAATCATTAAAATCTGCTGCGGAAAGATTATTGCAAAAAATCGGTAACGGTGCTGTGGTTTTAGGTTCTATTCCTGAAGAGGGAAAGGTAAGTATCGTTGCAGCTTTTAGTTCTGAAGTGAATAAAAAAGGAATTCAAGCAGGAAAATTTGTTGGTAATGTAGCGAAAATTTGCGGTGGTGGTGGTGGTGGAAAACCCAACCTCGCGCAAGCTGGGGGAAGGGATGCAAGTAAGTTACCGCAAGCTTTGGAAACTGCGAAAAATGATTTGTTAGCAGCGTTGACATAGGATTTAGATCCCCGATTTTTTTCAAGAAGTCGGGGATTTGTCTACTACTGTAGAATTTCCAAGATTTTGTTAATCACTTCTGTTAATTTTTCACTTTTAATTTGACCTGCTTTATATAGGATAATTTGCTTATCAGCAGTAAAAAGCCGATTTGGTCTGATATTGCTTGGCTGACTTAACCCACCTGAGTTAAAATCACTATTATCTAGTCCAATAGCATACATATCACTAACAGATTGACTGGTAATTTGGCAAAGAATCAGGTCATTTCCCTGAAGTGTAGCTATAACTAAAGCTGGTCTACGTTTTGTTTGAGTTAAGTCTGAAAATGGGAAGGGAACAATAACAATATCACCTTTTATAAATTCTGCCATGCTGCATCTTCCTCTGGTTTTAACCAATCTTTTTGCAGCGATGATTCACTCATAAGAGTGATTTCTAGCATATTGTTTTGCTGGTGTTTGGTTTGTAAAAACTGCACAAAATCTAAAACCTCTTGTAACACAGGTTCAGGTAATTTTTCCAATTCTTGCGTAATTTGTTCTTTAATTGTCATGTGAATTTTACCCTTTCCTAACTGTCAATAAATATCAGATCAAATTCAGCAGTAATTGTATCTAGATATTCACAGAAACTTGACCAACTTTTCTAGAAGGTTCTGGTATAGGTTTTTCATCTTCTTTCAATATTTCCAAATACAATTCTATAGCTTCTTTAATATTTTCCTGTACTTCTGCTAAAGTATCCCCAATGCTGACACAACCGGGTAAATCAGGAACATAAGCACCCCAATTTGTCTCACCACGTTCGTAAATAACTGCATATTCAATCATTTGATTTTCCATTTTATCCATCCGTTATTTATTACTCATATTTTTAATTTTGTGAATACATAGAAAATAACGCATTATAATTATAACAGAGTTAAGAGATAAAAATTATGACTCTTGCACAAGAAACACGCTACTATTCACCTGAAGAATACCTAGAATTAGAGGTAAACTCAGAAATACGTCATGAATATATCAATGGATTAATTATACCAATGACAGGCGGAACACCAAATCATAACCAACTCGCTGGCAATTTTTATGCAGAACTAAATTTTGCTCTCAAACGTCAACCTTATCAAGTTTTCGTTACAGATCAACGTCTTTGGATTCCTGACAAAAAAATTCACACCTATCCTGATGTTATGGTTGTAAAAAATCCCTTAATTTATGAAGAAAGAAGAAAAGACACTTTAGTAAATCCTGTAATGATTGCAGAAGTTTTATCCAAGTCTACCAGCAGCAAAGATAGAGATGAAAAATTTTCAGCTTATCGCACAATTACCACATTACAAGAATATATTTTAATTGATCAATATACAATGCACGTTGAACAATATTTTAGAACTGATAATAATAAATGGATATTTTCTGAATTTACAGATGAGAACGATAGCTTAAATTTAGCATCTATTCCCTGCCAAATATTATTAGCAGATATTTATGATAAAGTAGATTTTAACGCAGAAGAATAAAAACCTTAAACTCAATCTTCCTCTCTGCGCCTCTGCGCCTCTGCGTGAGATAATCATAATCAAAGGAGTCAAAAAAATGGGACGCATCAACCCCTACACCCTACAAATGCAAATCACCCAAATGTTTGCCCAAGGACAATCATTTTTTGCATTAACAAAAGTCCAAGATTGGTTAAGAGAACATAATCAAAACCCCCTAGAGTATGATATTATCTTCCATCAAAAACCCGCACCTCCCGGTTCTAAAGAAGTGATAGCAATCGAAATTGAACTCAAACGCAAAGACGGACAACCTGTGGACTCTTGGTTACAAGAACAGGCCAATTTACACGCTTAGTTAATAGCTAGATAAAAATTCCCAATCTCAAACTTACCAAATTGCGGAATAGTTCTTGATATTCCTGTAGTTAGCAAAAACACCCTTAAAAATTATACAAATGACAACTCATCAACGTTGGGTTTTTGCCTTTTGGGTTTATTTGGGAATTTTACTTTCTATCTTTATCTCAGCTTATCTGAGAATTATGCCCACAGAACTAGCAATATTTGCCCACTATGATACAATTATGCACTTTCTTTTACTAGGAATTGCAGCTTATCTCAGTCATCAAGCATTAAAAAAACGTAAGTTGCAAATATTCAATATTCCTCTACCACTTGCACCATCAATAGTTTTTGTATTTTGTATATTTGATGAAATAATTCAATCTTTCGTACCTTATCGCAGTGCTGATATTATGGATTTTGCTGCCGATGTATTGGGTATTATTGTATTTACTTGGTTAGCCGAAAAATTCCCCAAACCAACAAAACAACATGAATAATATCAATCTTTGGACATCATCAGAACACGCTTTAAGCTATTTAGGAAAAGCAGATAAAATACCGCACCGCACGGAAGGGGAAGCGGTTTTATTATCTCAAGTTCCCAAAACTGTTAAACGCATTCTCGACTTAGGAACAGGGGATGGTCGCTTACTCGCACTATTAAAAATAGACCGTCCCCAAATGCAAAGCGTCGCTATTGATTTTTCTCCTACGATGTTAGAAGCGGTAAAAACGCGCTTTGCTGAAGATAAAACAGTGGAAATTATCACCCATAATTTAGATGAACCTTTACCAGATGTAGGTTTATTTGATGCTATTGTCTCTAGTTTTGCTATTCATCATCTCAGTCATAAACGGAAACTTTCTTTATATACAGAAGTTTTTAAAAACTTAAATCCTGGGGGTATTTTCTGCAATTTAGAACACGTTGCATCACCTACACCAGCATTGCATGAAAAGTTTTTAAAAGAAATTGGTACATTACCAGAAAATGATGACCCATCTAATAAATTGTTAGATGTAGAAACCCAACTGCAATGGTTAATAAAAATCGGTTTTATTGATGTAGATTGTTATTGGAAATGGTTGGAATTAGCATTGTTGATAGGAGTTAAGGATAAAATTCCAGATCCCCGACTTCTAAGATAAAATTCTCATTTATTTACAAGATAAAAAAAGAAGTCGGGGATCTATAGTTAAGATTCACAAGGTTTCTATCTCTTTTTGGACTAAATTTGCTAACTTTTGCGCTGCACCACCTTCACCTCTAGCACTGCGTAATTTATCTTTCATTACTGCTAATTTTTCTGGATTTTCTAATAAATCTAAAACCATTTCTCCCACTGCTTGCGGTTGCAATTTACCGACTAATTCTGGTACAATTTCCGCTTGCGCCCAAATATTTGGCCAAGCTAATAAACCTTTATTTTTAAAAGCCCACCAATTAATTAATTTAGCAAAACTTGAACCTACACCCGGTAAATTTGCTAATAGTCCCGGTAAACCATCCCAAGAACGCATTGCATCTAATTGTTGGGTGGGTAATAATACAATCATTGGTACTCCTAAAGCGCCTAATTCTGCGGTATTTGCACCAACAGTAGTTAAACATAAGGCACATTGAGATAATAAATGATAAGCTGGGTTTTCTTGTCGTAATTCCACTGTTAAGCCTGTGGAAGTTTTGAGAACATTATCTATTAAAGATGCACCTTGACAACCAAAAACTTTTGTAAATTTGTTATTTTCAGGATTAGCAAAATCAGCTAAAGTTGCTAAATCTAAAGTAGGTGCTACGGGAATAAAAAATTTAATTTCTGGTCTTTTAGTATGAATATATTCTGCAATAGCCAAAGTTAATGGTACACCTTGAGTTAACTTTGCTGCTTTTGAACCTGGTAACATCCCAATTAATTCTTCTCCCCTGCTCCCCTGCTCCCCTGCTCCCCTGCTCCCCTGCTCCCCTGCGGCTTCTAACATCAAATCACCGACTACGGTAAACTTATGACTATATTTAGGTGAGACATTTTTTATAACTTGCGCTTTCATGACTCCAAAATTGTCTATAAAATTATGCCAACGTGCTTCCCATTCTGCATAAACTACGGTTTTATATCCTAATTTTTTACCAATAATAACCGGGAAAATTTGATCTCCTCCCAGAAATACAACTACACCTTTTTTTCTCCATTCCCAATTTTCTGCTGTTTTTCCTGTTAATAAGAACTGCCAAAAACGCTCAGGTGCTTGAACTCTATCTACTTCAGGATAGGAACTAGCTATACTTGCTTCTTTACCACTAGCATGAGGACAAGGTGATAAAATCACAGAAATTCTCACCTGAGAAATATCATTTCCTAATTGTTCTCTTAATGCTTTTACTACCGGACGCACCCAAGTTGTAACTTCCCCTGGTCCATTGGAAAGAATGAGAATATCTATCATGTCTCTTTGAATAGTTATGATATTTGTTAGGTTTGGTAATTAGTAATTGAACATCAAGATCCCCGACTTCTGATATCAATTTATAATTTATTTACTAGATCAAAAAAGAAGTCGGGGAGCTAAATTTATTCTCGAATCTCATCATATTTAGCCCTAACAGCTTGTATATCTTGCCACATCAACCATTTGGGTGAGCCTTGTTCCCTAGAAGGGTTACGCAACAAATAAGAAGGATGGAAAATAGGCATACATAAACGCCCTTCCCAGTCTATCCACTGTCCGCGAATTTTCGTAATTCCTTGTTTACTGCCTGTAATTCCTTTAACAGCAGTTGCACCTGTTAATAAAATGATTTTTGGGTCAACTAGGCGAATTTGTTCTAATAAATAAGGTTTACAAGCCGCCATTTCGTCAGGGATGGGAACTCGGTTTTCCGGTGGACGACATTTGTTTATATTACTGATATATACATCCTGCTCGGTACTCAAATTTACAGATGCCAGGATTTTATCTAGCAGTTGTCCAGATTTACCCACAAATGGTAAACCAGTTTCGTCTTCGTTTTGCCCTGGTGCTTCCCCAATAATCATGATTTTAGCTTGGAGGTTGCCGCGTCCAACTACAGCATGAGTGCGATTTTCACCTAAACTACAACGATGGCAACTGTTACAGTGCTGTGCTAAGTCCGCCATATTTGCATAAGTGCCAGAGGGAATAGGAATTTTCGCGTCTGTGGGAATCAGGTCTTTTTGATTAAAGTTTGATTCGTTAAAGAGGCTGAGTTGGGTGTCGCTGTTCATGAAAATTGGGGCTTTAGCTGGGCTGTTTCTAAAGTAGACGTTTGTTGAATATTGATATTAGTGAGAATTCCATTGTATCAAGTCCTGGGTGTATTTCCAGAAAGTTAATAGCCAGCAGACAAAAAATTCCAACTCTAGCAGGGTTGCGAGTGTCAAAATGCTTCTGGTGGAGAAATATCAGACCCCAAACAAACACCAATAGTCTTAGACTTGATCCCTGCTTTAAGATTTGCTTCCGTCTTTTGAGTTGATTCACATAATGATGAAGATGTGGGAATTATCACTTGGGAATTTTGGACTGTGTGATTGTTTGCTTGCTGAGAAATTAGGGATAATCCTCCCACTGCTCCAGCTACAAGGGCTGTGTAGCCTACATATAAATGTAGGGGACCAATTTCTAAATTTAATTGTCCTGGATAATTTTTGGCTTGATACCAAGATGGTAAAACGGATTTAGACTGATTGAGTACGGGTAAGGAATTAGCTAAAATTGTGCCATTTAATCCTAAAGCATTGGCCATAACGCGGATAAAACCACGAATCAAGATATCTTCTGGCAATATATCTAAATTTGCATTTTCCACTGCTTCCATTTGATGAGTTGATATATGAGTGTAAATATTTAGTTTTTGCAGCGTTAGACCTTGAGATTCCCGTGCCTGTTTAAGTTGTTCTCCAATTTGACGCAGACTTTCTAACCGCTGTTCTGCTGCTAGTTGTGCTGATCTTTCACGTTTAGAAAGTTTTTGATTTTGCCATAGCCATTGTATTGGTGTTTTTGTTTTCGGTTCTTGTTCTTCTATGGTTTTATTTGCTACTAAATCCGATTTTGATTCAGTTTTAGATGTTGATGGCAAATTGCTGGGAGTAGTATCTACTAATTCTGTTTGTGGGTTTGATGCCAGACTTTTTAAGCTTAGTGGTGAATTACTAGATTGTTCGAGATTTACATTTGATAACTCAGTGTCATCTACCGGAAGATCGTTATTTGTAACAGACTCCTGTTTGCGGGCAAATTGCTGAAATGCTAAAGTAATCGCTTCTCTACCGACGGCTTTAAATAAATTTGTGGCTTGTTCATCCGATGAACCAAGTAACTTCTGCACATTAGCTACCGCTAGGCGATAAACTTTACTACGATGCAGTTCAGATTCTATCTCTCTCAGTAGCGATCGCAATTCATCTTTACTAATGTGAATAGTAGGATTGCCAGGAATATTGAATAAGTACGCAGATGCCATAGTCATGATCTCAGTCTCTCCGGGTGCTAGATGAAAAAATGATTTTACCTGTGTCATTTCTTCTGTAATTAATTGCGACATCCGGATTCTCAGGTATCATTTTCGACGATTAACAGCAAAAACTCATAATTATTACTAATAGGGAATGGAGACTAGGAACGGGGAATAGGGAATGGGAACAAAATATAGATAATTACCGTAGCAAGATAACGTTGTTAATAAACCTACTAAAAGTAGTAAGTAAATAATCCTTATAGCAGATGTGAAAAGTGATTTATTTGTATAGGATGTATATCCAGCTTTGCAACTATGGAGAAATAAAAAGCAGCCATCATGAAATGTGTACACTAGAACACATACAAATAGGCATTTGCTTTTAACCTTTCTCCTTCCCTTCTTTCTGTTTAGATAGTCATAAATAAACAGAAATTTTTGTAGGAACAGTAATTTTATACCGATGGTTTTAGTATTTACTCGTGAGGTGAGGAAAGTGACTGTTTTAAATGAATCCCAAGAAGAACAGCTAAAAGAAATAACTGCCAATTTACGACATATCAGACAAGAAAAATCTATACGGCTAGAAGAAGTCGCTATGCACACACATATTCGACTAGGTTTTTTACAAGCTTTAGACGAATGGCGATTTGAGGAGTTACCTGAGCCTGTGTTTGTGCAAGGATTTATCCGCCGCTATGCAGATAAATTAGGACTAGATGGCATGGCTTTAGCCAAAAGGTTTGAAATTAATCTTTTCCCTCCAGCATCTAATAATTCAACCCTGCCATCACCTTTATATATACCACTTTTTGTTCCTTACATTTTCTTATTAATAGCTGCTTCTGGGGGACTTTTTTATTTACTCAAATCTGAATTTACAGGTAAGTCACTGGCTTATAGACAAAACCCAATATTGAGCGTTCAACAAAAAACTGTACAGTCTCCTGTTAGTCAAGTTGTGTCCACACCGTCACCTTCTCAAACTAATACACCTATTTCCACACCGTCACCTTCTCCAACTAATACACCTATTTCCGATGTTGTAGTTTCCTTAGAACTTAAAGGTAAATCATGGGTACAAGTAAAAGCTGATGGCAAAACTGACTTTGAAGGAACTTTAAGCAAAGGAGAACGCAAAACCTGGACAGCAAAAAATGCTTTGACTGTGCGTTCTGGTAATGCGGGTGTGGTGTTGGTGTCTGTAAATGATCAAGAACTACAACTATTAGGAAATGCGGGTGAGGTTAAAGAAGTTACATATAATAGTCAGAAGTCAGAAGTCAGTAGTCAGCGGCAAAGAAAAAACAACTGACAAATGACAACTGCCAACTGACTTTTTAAGCTATTTTCGCTTTTTGCAGATGCCAAGTAGTTGATTGCTCATAAGCATAGGCTACTTGTAAAAGTTGGTCTTCTCTTAATACTTTACCAATTAGCTGTAATCCAATTGGTAGACCTTTGCTGTCAAAACCACAAGGTACGCTAATACCAGGTAACCCGGCAAGATTGACGGGAATAGTCATTAAGTCATTTAAATACATACTCAAGGGATCGGTAATTTTTTCACCGGCTTGAAATGCTGTAGTTGGTGCAGTGGGACAAACTAAAACATCAACTTGTTGAAAGGCTGTTTCAAAGTCTTCTTTAATCAATGTGCGGACTTTTTGTGCTTTCAAGTAGTAGGCATCATAATAACCGGCACTCAGGGCATAAGTACCAATCATAATCCGGCGTTTCACTTCCGTACCAAAGCCGGTAGCACGGGTACGGGTGTACATGGAAAGCAGGTTGTCTGCATCTGGAGAACGTAAGCCATATTTAACACCATCGTAACGAGCTAGGTTGGCTGATGCTTCCGATGGGGCGATAATGTAGTAGCTGGGTACGCCATAGCGGAAACGGGGACAGGAAATATAATGAATTTCTGCACCTAAAGCTTCTAATTGAGCGATCGCTTGATTTACAGATGCTTCTACTTCTGGATCTAAACCTTCACCAAAGGTTTCTTTAATGACACCAATTTTCAGTTTTTTGCCTTTTAAATCTGGTGTTAAATTGGCAGTGTAATCAGGAATTTCTACTTTTAAACTGGTGGAGTCTTGGGGATCGTAACCTGCGATCGCATTTAATAAAATCGCCGCATCTTCCACACTCCGACCAAAGGGACCAATTTGATCCAAAGATGACGCATAAGCTACCAAACCATAACGGGAAACTAACCCGTAAGTCGGTTTCATGCCTACAACACCGCAAAAAGAAGCCGGTTGACGAATCGAACCCCCCGTGTCTGAACCTATGGATACAACGCATTCTTCAGCCGCTACAGCCGCCGCCGAACCACCAGAAGAACCACCGGGAACCCGTGAAATATCCCAAGGATTAGCAGTGACTTGATAAGCGGAGTTTTCTGTGGAACTACCCATTGCAAACTCGTCCAAGTTGGTTTTACCAACCGTTACTGACCCAGCTTGAGCTAATTTTTGCGTTACTGTGGATTCATAGGGTGGGATAAAGTTTTCTAGAATTTTAGAAGCGCAGGTAGTACGAATACCCTTGGTACACATATTATCTTTTACACCGATGGGAATCCCTGCTAAAATACCGATTTCTTCCCCGGCAGCGATTTTTGCATCCACAGCACGAGCCTGTTCTAAAGCCTGTTGTGCCGTGACAGTTAAGAAACTGTGCAGTTTTGGTTCTAATGCTTGAATGCGATCTAGGGCTTCTTGAGTAATTTCAACGGCAGAACGTTCTTTTTTTACTAGCTGTTCGTGCAACTCGCGGATGGATGCCATAATTGTTCTCTTTATTAATCAAGTCATTGATTTTAGCATTTACAGGACTGGGGATGGTGTTTTGTTGGCTGGTGGGATGATCTCACGCAAAGGCGCAAACAGGATTTTGAGAGTGTATCTATGCTCCCTTAGACCGTCTGTTTAATTAAACTAAATACTGATTTGTCATTTGCAAGAAGCTTTTGCGTCATGTTTTATATTTTATTTCGGTTCTCAACAATACCACTTAGATTATTGAGCCGATACCTTTCACTTTCGTCCCATCAGTTTTGTCACCATATTAATCAATGCAGTTAACTCAATCGGCTTAGAAGCACACATATTAAAGCCTGCTGCTAGTAATTCTGTGGCCTCTCCTTCTGTGGCATAGGCCGTTAACGCAATAGCAGGAATCCGCCCTCCTTGTTCTGCTTCCATAAGCCTCACTTTGTGGATTAGTGTATAGCCATCTTCTTCAGGCATTCCAAGATCACTAATTAATACATCTGGTGGGCATTGTTGAATTTCTGAGAATGCCTCGGAAGCAGAAGTAACCGCCCTTACCTTAGCCCCAGAGTCCTGTAACACTAATGTGAGAAGAGATAGTGTATCAGTATCATCATCTACAATCAGTACTTGTAAATTATCAAGAGGTAATGGGCAGAGGGACACGGAAAAATTTGCATCTATTGTTTCCACTATTTCTTTAGTCACACCAGATGCCTTCAGGGGCAGACTATTTTCTGCTTCTAAAAGAGGCAATTTCACAGTAAAGGTCGATCCTAGCCCTTCACCAGGACTTTCTGCATAGACGCTTCCTCCATGTAGTTCTACCAAATGACGGACAATTGCCAACCCCAGTCCCAGTCCCGCTTGGGTTCTGGTTATGCTGCCATCAGCTTGACGAAAGCTCTCAAAAACACATTCTATAAAGTCTGGTTTGATACCAATGCCAGTATCACTAACTTGAATCTGAGCGTACTTCTGCTCTATTTGTTGTGTTTCTTGGCTACTGACAACAGACAGGCTAATTTCTACTTTACCGTCTTGGGGCGTGAACTTAATGGCATTAGTAAGTAGGTTCCAAACAATTTGCTGCAAACGCTCTTGATCACCTGAGACGCTAAAAGTTAAGGCGGGGGAAATAGAGGTAAGTTCTTCCTGATTTATGGGGGTTATTCTCCTATGTTCCCCCGTATCGGTGACGACAAGAAAACTAAATAAAATATTTTTAGCTTGAGCTTGCAGATGCACAGTATCTAATGCCGCCTTAATTACAGATACTAGATTAACGGGGCAGATATTTAAAGATAACTTGCCATGAATAATCCGTGAGACATCCAAAATATCCTCAATAAGTTGTTCCTGCGAAAGTGCATTGCGTTCAATTGTTTCCAACGCGCGGGCAATAGTTTTCTCATCTAATTGGCGATTGCGGAGCAGTTTAGACCAACCAAGTATCGAGTTTAAAGGTGTGCGGAGTTCGTGAGAAAGGGTAGCTAAAAACTCATCTTTCATACGGTTTGCGGCTTCGGCTTCTCTGAGTGCTGCTTGCTCACGGATCAATTTGGTATGTTCTTCTTCAGCTTGTTTGCGATCGCTAATGTCTTCGACTGTACCCACATAACCGATGATTTTGCCTTGCTCAGAAAGCATTGGTGATGAGTGAAAGTTTACCCAACGCACAATTCCTGCTGGCTTCAGTATGCGAAACTCATGGGAATATTCCCTGCCTTCGCGGATACATATCAACCAGTCTGCAAGCACCTGTTCTCGGTCTTGTGGATGTAGCGATCGCAACCACCCTTCTCCTAAACTTTCTTCTGGAGTAATACCCAAAATAGTTTGGTAGCGAGGGTTTGTATATGTACATACTCCGGCGATATCTGTTAGGAAAATACCCACAGGTGAGCAAGCACTTAAACAACGAAACTGTTCTTCGCTTCTTTTGAGTTGGGCATTGGCGGTGAGCAGTTGTGCGGCTTGTTGTTTTACCTCTAACGTTTTCTCAAACAATTCTACAAATGCTGCTACCTTAAATTTTAATATTTCCGGGTCAATGGGCTTGAACAGATAGTCTACTGCTCCCAGGGAATAGCCTTTAAACACCATCGACTCACTATTACTAAATGCTGTTAAGAAAATTATAGGGGTATATTGCGATCGCTCTCGTTGTCTAATTAAAGCTGCCGTCTCAAATCCATCGATGTCTGGCATTTGGACATCGAGTAAAATTACAGCAAAATCTTGAGTAAGTAGACATCTCAAAGCTTGGGCCCCTGATGTAGCCTTCACCAGATTGTGACCAAGACTTTGAAGTATCGCCTCTAAAGCCAGCAGATTCTCTGAATGGTCATCAACCATGAGAATGTTTACTTTTGCACCGTATACCATAAAAAAATATTTTTTTGATATAAAAAAACGCTGTTCAGCTTTTAGTCAACCACTCTCTACCTTTTGCCCACTATATTGCAACTATCTAAAGTTACAAATTTCAGCCCAAAGAAGGCTGATTAACAGTTGAGTAGTCGTGCAGAATAAATTGCATTTGAGGGAAGGGAACGGGGAACGGGGAACTCTTAACAGGGAACAGAACAAGATTACAGGGATTTCTATTTTTTGGCAAAACAAAATGTGTAATTACTTTTGCTGAGGTACTTACATGGCTGTTTATCAAGAAATAACTCAGCATTGAAGATTCTGAATACGTTAGCATAACACTTCTCAAGTGGATAAAATACAGGTCGTCGGGACACGGCATTGAAAATCGATAATTGAACAAGAATTTTGCCTGCGCTGTGGCCCTATGCCATATTAATGGCAAACTAAAACCCCCACAATTGTGTTTTGGATTCTGGCTCCTGTGTTTTATAGCCGTAGACAAGGCGATTAGGACATCAACCAAAACTCAAACTTAGACAATGAGAGGCTTTTAACACTGTCACCTGTCACCTGTCACCTGTTATACTTTCCATTGTTTCTCCAGTTTGTCAAATTTATTGCCTGGGGAGGATGTCAGGGACAGAATGCCTTGACAGTCTGTAATAAGAAGACAGTAGAGATGTAAAATGCCCCATATCTTACTAGTAGATGACGAAGCACCCCTACGCGAAAGCCTTACCTACACTCTGCAAAAAGAAGGCTACACCGTAACAACGGCAGCAGACGGGCATAGTGCCATGAAACAGTTTCACAAGCAAGTACCAGATGTGATTTTGCTCGACCTGATGCTACCGGAGGTTGACGGGATGGAACTATGCTGGCGAATTCGGGCATTTTCAGATGTTCCTATTGTGATGCTCACAGCTAAAGACCAGGATATTGATAAAATTTGGGGTTTGGAGGCAGGTGCAGATGATTATGTCACCAAGCCATTCAATACCCGTGAACTGCTGGCACGAATAAAAGCCGTGTTGCGCCGTCGTTCCGGGAATGAACCTCAATGAAAGACTGGTTTCCTCACAGAAAATTAAATACCATTCATGCCAAGCTGTTAGCCACATACCTACTACTAATAACCTTGGGAACTTCTTTGATGGCAGGCTACATCCTGTGGTCATTCCATATCTACTTGACGCGAACACGAGAAGCAGATTTGGATAACTGGACAATTGCCTTGAGCGAGAGCGCAGGAGATGCTTTAGTCGAAAACAATCTTCAGGGAGTAAAATTGCTGGTACAGAGGTTTGGTGCGCCACAAAATGTGACGCTTCGCATTTTTGATCAACAAGGTCATCTACTAGCTACTTCTGATCCCCAGTTAGATAAAAAGGTAACAGACTGGTACAAGGTTCCTGGTGTATTGGAAGCTCTGCAAAATCGTTCACAACAAGGTGTGACTAAAGGAGTTTTATCAACAGAAGATCGCCTATACGTAGCTAGACCAATTGTGCGTAACGGTAAACTGCTGGGCATAGTGCGAATGTCTATCACTCTCAAACGGGTTCAGGAGCAGTTTATTAAAGTGATTTGGAGCGTTTTGGGGACACTATCGCTGACAATCTTGCTATGTGCGCTGATCAGCACTCGTTTTGCTCGCAGTCTCTCCAAACCGATTGAAACCATGCGTAACTTTGCGATTCGTTTGGGCAGCGGTCATTTTGGCGATAAGCTTGATATCCATGAAAAGAATGAGTTGGATCAATTAGCGGCAGAGTTAAACCGGATGAGTGAACGGTTGGCTTCGCTAGATCAAGAGCGTCGGGTTTTTCTGGCAAATGTATCTCACGAACTTCGCACACCCATCAGCAATGTTCAGGTAACAGTAGACGCACTGAGAAATGGAGCATACGAAGAACCCCAATTGCGCGATCGCTTTTTCCAAACTATCGAGAATGAGATCAAACGCTTATCACGACTGATTCATGATCTACTGGATCTAGGACGTTTGGAAGCGGGTGTTTCTCATATGGAACAACAACCTATCTCACTGCGTAATCTGATTAACCGTGCTGTTGGGACAATGGAACCGCGAATGCAAACCCTAAGTATATCGGCGCGAGTAAATGTAGTGGACCTGATGGTAATGGGCGATCCGGAGCGGCTATTACAAGCGATTTTAAATGTACTCGACAATGCTATAAAACACTCAGTGGCAAATTCCCAGGTCTTTATTTCTGGGTACAACGAGGGCAAACTAGCAGTTGTGAAAATTCAAGACCAGGGGACAGGTATCAGTGAGAATGATTTACCCCGGATTTTTGAGCAGTTTTACACGACTAATCCCTCTCGTCAAGGTAATGGCAACGGTCTGGGATTAGCGATCGCCAAGCAGATTGTAGAAGCTCATCATGGCACCATCACAGCCGAAAGCACACTCAATCAGGGGGCAACTTTTACGATTTGCTTACTCAGCATATCGAGTCCGATTAAAGACCGATCATGAAGGCCGCAGGGGGGCAGGCTTGCCCTGAGCGAAGTCGAAGGGAGCAGGGGAGCAGGGAGCAGGGGAGCAGGGGAGCAGGGGAGCAGGGAGCAGGGGAGCAGGGGAGCAGGGAGCAGGGAGAAATATGTCTTCCTCTTGCCTTTTGCCTTTTGCCTCTTGCCTGTCTCCACGAGACTTTCTTAGCCAACTCTAGTTCACCGATATAGCCAAACACGCAAGAGTGAAAGTAACTGTTCAATATCTACGGGTTTGGTGATGTAATCTGATGCGCCTGCTTCAATACATTTGTCGCGATCGCCTTGCATGGCTTTAGCAGTAAGTGCAATGATCGGCAACGATTTAAATCTGTCCTTTTGGCGGATCAGGCGTGTTGTTTCATAACCATCCATTTCTGGCATCATCACATCCATCAAAACAACATCAACATCTTGTGTATCCTCTAATATTCTCATACCTTCACTGCCATTCTCGGCGTATAAAACCTGCATTTGATAGCGTTCCAACATACTAGTTAGAGCGAAGATATTACGAATATCATCGTCTACAATCAACACCTTCTTGCTCGTGAGGGAGCCGTCTGTTGAATGCAATTGTTCCAGCAGTTGACGCTTCGGTTCAGGTAAATCTGCCTGAATGCGGTGCAAGACTAATGCTGTTTCATCCAGGAGACGTTCAGGAGTTCGCACATCTTTGACAATGATTGTCTCGGCTATCCGCTTAAGTTCAGTTTCTTGGGCTAGGGAAATTTCTGTACTGGTATAGACAATAATTGGTAAAGCTTCACCATTAGGGTGTTGCTTAAGCTGCTCGATCAGTTCAAAACCGGTCATATCCGGTAGTCCTAAATCGAGGACAAGACAATCAAAAAGCTGAGAACGAACAGCTGCTAGAGCGGCAGCACCAGTGTCAACAGCCGTGATCGTCACATCGTTGCTGCCAATTAGCTCGATAATGCTGCGGCGCTGATTATCGTCGTCTTCAACTACCAGCAAATCTTTCACCCGGCGCTGAACAAAACCTTTAATTTTATTCAATGCCTCAGATACTGTTTCTCTAGTTACGGGTTTCTGCACATATGCGATCGCTCCTAATTGCAAACTCCGTTGTCGCCCTTCTTCAACTGTCATGATATGTACAGGAATATGACGCGTGTTTGGATCATGTTTCAGGCGATCCAACACCGTCCATCCATCCATCTCTGACAACCGCACATCCAACAAAATGGCTGAAGGCTGGAATTGCTGTGCTAGGCTTAAGCCAACGCTACCGTTTTGGGCGGCTATAACTTTAAATCCTTGCTGCCGCGCTATATCTAGCAAGATGCGCGCAAAGTGAATATCATCCTCGACAACTAGTAGCACATAGTCGTCTTCTTCAAGATTAGTGCGATCGTCATTCAGAATTGGTGAGGGAGAATAAGCACTCAGGAGTGGCGATTTAGGCTCAGAAATCACTCCTACCGCCGAACTGAATTGCGGCAAATAGAAGGTAAAAGTGCTACCTTGATCGGGGCGACTAACAAGTTTAATTTCTCCACCAAAGAGACGGGCAATTTCCCGGCTAATCGACAAGCCTAGTCCCGTACCGCCGTATTTACGACTGGTAGTGCCATCCGCTTGCTGGAACGCCTCAAAAATCACCTTTTGTTTATCTGGGGCAATGCCAATACCCGTATCGGTTACTGAAAAGGCGATCACAATTTGGGAGCGATTTAAAGTTTCCTGATTGAGGCTCCACCCCTGCTTTGCCACCTCAATCCGCAAACTGACTTCTCCATGCTCTGTAAATTTAAAAGCATTGGAGAGTAGATTTTTCAGCACTTGTTGTAAACGTTTGGCATCGGTATAGATGGTTCTTGGTAATTCCGAAGCCAATTCAATTGAGAAGGAGATGCCTTTATCCTGAGCTATTTGCCTAAAGGTGCGTTCAATATGGTCGCCCAACTCTGTCAACAACATTTGGGTCATGTTAATTGACATAGTTCCCGATTCAATTTTCGCCAGATCGAGAATGTCATTGATCAGCGCCAAAAGGTCAGTACCTGCTGAGTAAATTGTGCAGCTATATTCGACTTGCTTGGCGGTAAGATTGCCCTCAACGTTATCTGCCAACAGCCTAGCCAAAATCAATAAGCTGTTCAGCGGTGTCCGTAGTTCATGGGACATATTAGCGAGAAATTCAGACTTGTATTTTGAGGAGAGAGCTAGTTGTTCAGCCTTCTCTTCTAAAGACCGTCTAGCGTGTTCAATTTCTTGATTTTTGCGCTCGACTTCTTTCTTTTGCAGAGCTAACATATCCGCCTTTTCTTCTAATTCGGCGTTGGTTTGTTGTAACTTGTCTTGCTGACCTTTGAGTAAATCCTCGGATGTTTTCAGTGATTGAGCTTGTTGTTCTAAACGCTTGTTGGTTTCTCTCAGTTCGCTTTGCTGGGTTTGCAGTTCTTCCGCCAAAGACTGGGATTGCTTGAGCAATTCTTCAGTCCGCATTGAAGCGGCAATTGTGTTGAGAACAATCGCTATACTTTCAGTGAGTTGATCAAAGAATGTCAGATGGATTTCGCTAAAGCGGCGGAAAGAGGCTAATTCAATCACCGCTGTCACCTGTCCTTCAAATAGCACCGGTAACACTACAGCATTCAGTGGGGCTGCTTCTCCTAAACCAGAGGAAATTTTCACATAATCACTCGGCACTTCCGTAAGCAAAATGCGTTCTCTTTCTAAAGCGCATTGTCCTACCAAGCCTTCACCTAAATGAAAGCGGTTAGCCAGATGTTTGCGTTCGCGATAAGCGTAGCTACTTAGCAGTTTGAGATATACCGAATTTTCCCCACTGTCCATCAAATAGAATACGCCTTGTTGCGCTCCTACCAGCGGTGCTAATTCCGAAAGAATTAGTTTCGATACAGTTTCCAAGTCTCGCTGACCTTGCAGCATCCGCGTAAACTTGGCTAAGTTCGTTTTTAACCAGTCTTGTTCTGTATTTTTCTGCGTTGTTTCCCGCAGGTTGGCGATCATCTGGTTGATGTTGTCTTTGAGGATTGCTACTTCCCCTAGTGCCTCAACCGCAATTGAGCGAGTTAAATCACCCTTAGTCACAGCTGTTGCCACTTCAGCGATCGCTCTTAACTGAGTTGTCAGGGTGGCCGCGAGTTCGTTCACGTTGTCGGTCAAATCTTTCCAAGTCCCAGCCGCACCAGGTACTTTAGCTTGTCCGCCTAACTTACCTTCAATACCCACTTCCCGCGCCACTGTGGTGACTTGATTGGCAAAGGTTGCTAGGGTATCAATCATCTCGTTGATTGTTTCTGCCAAGGTTTCAATTTCTCCCTTGGCATCCAGCATCAATTTCCGCTTCAAGTCCCCATTAGCAACCGCTGTCACAACTCTAGCAATACCGCGCACTTGTGCCGTCAAGTTCCCCGCCATCGAGTTCACATTGTCGGTCAAATCTTTCCAAGTACCTGCTACGCCTTGCACCTGTGCTTGACCGCCCAATTTCCCCTCTGTACCCACTTCTCTCGCCACCCTCGTGACTTCTGATGCAAAAGAACTCAGTTGATCCACCATTGTGTTGATGGTATTTTTCAAGTCGAGAATTTCACCTTTAACGTCTACGGTGATTTTCTTAGAAAGGTCGCCATTCGCCACCGCTTTGGTAACTTCGGCAATATTCCGCACCTGTGCCGTCAAATTCCCCGCCATCGAGTTCACATTGTCGGTCAAATCTTTCCAAGTGCCTGCCACTCCCCTGACATAAGCTTGCACACCCAATTTACCTTCAGTTCCCACTTCCCGCGCTACCCGCGTTACTTCCGATGCAAAGGAGTTGAGTTGATCGACCATTGTGTTAATGGTATTTTTTAACTCTAGAATTTCGCCTTTAACGTCTACGGTAATTTTCTTGGAAAGGTCGCCGTTAGCTACTGCTGTCGTTACCTCTGCAATATTCCGCACTTGTGCCGTCAAGCTTCCCGCCATGAAATTCACGCTGTCGGTCAAGTCTTTCCAAGTCCCAGCCACCCCCTTAACTTCCGCTTGTACTCCCAGCTTCCCTTCGGTTCCTACTTCCCGTGCCACCCGCGTTACTTCCGATGCAAAGGAATTAAGTTGATCCACCATTGTGTTGACGGTGTTCTTCAACTCTAAAATTTCGCCTTTCACGTCCACTGAGATTTTTTTGGAGAGGTCGCCATTCGCTACTGCTGTGGTGACTGCGGCAATATTCCGTACTTGTGCCGTCAAACTTCCTGCCATGAAATTCACGCTGTCGGTCAAGTCTTTCCAAGTCCCAGCAACGCCTCTCACATCAGCTTGCACGCCTAATTTACCTTCACTTCCCACTTCCCTAGCAACCCGCGTTACTTCTGATGCAAAGGAACTGAGTTGATCCACCATGATATTAATGGTATTCTTCAACTCTAAAATTTCGCCTTTGACAGCCACAGTGATTTTTTTGGAAAGATCACCACTAGCGATCGCAGTGGCAACTTCGGCAATGTTTCGCACCTGTCCGGTAAGATTACCCGCCATCAAGTTCACGTTATCGGTCAAGTCCTTCCAAGTACCTGCTACCCCTTGGACATCTGCTTGCACACCCAATTTTCCTTCGGTTCCCACTTCCCTCGCCACCCTTGTCACTTCCGATGCAAAGGAATTAAGTTGATCCACCATTGTGTTGATGGTGTTTTTGAGTTCCAGAATTTCGCCTTTGACATCGACGGTGATTTTCTTGGAAAGGTCGCCAGTTGCCACAGCTGTCGTCACTTCGGCAATATTTCGCACTTGTGCCGTTAAGCTTCCCGCCATGAAATTCACGCTGTCGGTCAAGTCTTTCCAAGTACCCGCCACACCCTTGACATCGGCTTGTACACCCAGCTTTCCTTCACTTCCTACTTCCCTAGCAACCCGCGTTACTTCCGATGCAAAGGAATTAAGTTGATCCACCATTGTGTTGATGGTGTTTTTGAGTTCCAGAATTTCGCCTTTGACATCAACAGTAATTTTCTTGGAAAGGTCGCCAGTTGCCACAGCTGTCGTCACTTCGGCAATATTCCGCACTTGTGCCGTTAAGCTTCCCGCCATGAAATTCACGCTGTCGGTCAAATCTTTCCAAGTCCCAGCAACGCCTTTAACATCAGCTTGTACGCCTAATTTACCTTCACTTCCCACTTCCCGCGCCACCCGCGTTACTTCCGATGCAAAGGAACTGAGTTGATCCACCATGATATTAATGGTATTTTTCAACTCGAAAATTTCGCCTTTAACATCAACGGTGATTTTTTTGGAAAGGTCGCCATTAGCGATCGCTGTGGCAACTTCAGCGATGTTTCGCACCTGTCCGGTAAGATTACCTGCCATCAAGTTCACGTTGTCCGTCAAGTCTTTCCAGGTTCCCGCTACCCCCCGGACTTCTGCTTGCACACCCAGTTTTCCTTCTGTTCCCACTTCCCTAGCAACTCTTGTCACTTCCGATGCAAAGGAATTAAGTTGATCCACCATTGTGTTGATGGTATTTTTTAACTCCAGAATTTCACCTTTAACATCGACAGTGATTTTTTTGGAAAGGTCGCCGTTTGCTACCGCTGTCGTTACTTCGGCAATATTTCGCACTTGTGCCGTCAAGCTTCCCGCCATGAAATTCACGCTATCTGTCAAGTCTTTCCAGGTTCCCGCTACCCCCCGGACTTCGGCTTGACCACCTAACTTTCCTCCTGCACCCACTTCCCTAGCAACCCTTGTCACTTCCGATGCAAAGGAATTAAGTTGATCTACCATGATGTTGACGGTATTTTTCAACTCCAGAATTTCGCCTTTGACATCAACAGTGATTTTTTTGGAAAGATCACCATTAGCTACTGCTGTCGTTACTTCCGCAATATTACGGACTTGGGCAGTAAGATTACCTGCCATCAAGTTCACGTTGTCGGTCAAGTCCTTCCACGTACCAGCCACTCCCTTGACTTCGGCTTGCACACCCAGTTTGCCTTCAGTTCCCACTTCCCTAGCCACCCGTGTCACTTCCGATGCAAAGGAGTTAAGCTGATCTACCATCGTGTTGACGGTGTTTTTGAGTTCGAGAATTTCACCTTTAACATTGACTGTAATTTTTTTGGAAAGATCACCATTAGCGATCGCAGTGGCAACTTCGGCAATGTTTCGCACCTGTCCGGTAAGATTACCTGCCATTAAGTTCACATTATCGGTCAAGTCTTTCCACGTACCAGCCACTCCCTTGACTTCGGCTTGCACACCCAATTTCCCTTCAGTTCCCACTTCCCTCGCTACCCGCGTGACTTCCGATGCAAAAGAACCAAGGCGATCTACCATTGTGTTGACGATATTGGCAGTTTGGAGAAACTCTCCCTGGAGGGGTCTGCCATCAATTTCTGTAGCGATCGTTTGGGATAAATCGCCATTGGCTACAGCCCTGATCACACGAGTAGTTTCGGCAGTCGGTTGGACTAAATCTGTAATTAGAGTATTGACAGAAGTCACACAATCTGACCAAGAACCGCGTACATTTCCTAAAGAGGCGCGTTCGGTAATCTTACCTTCTTTGCCAACAATATTGCCGATGCGCTGTAGCTCTGTAGCTATGCGCTCATTCTGGTCAATAATATCGTTGAGCGTATCGGCTATTTTCCCCGCAATGCCAGTTTGGTCTATGGGCAGCCGAACAGAAAAGTCACCTTTTTTAACAGCATTGAGTATTATCAGTAGCTGTTTTAAATCTAGATTGTCGCTATCTTCAGTTAATTGTTCGGTTGCCATAGTCTAATCCTTAAGAAATTTTTTGATGTTTTCTACACTCTGTACCTGAAGAAGGGGTACTTTCAGCAGTTGGGGGGAAAGAGTTATTCAGGTATCCAAGACCAACCAAAGGGATTAAGAACAAATTTTTCGTGCATAATAGTCCCCAAATATCTAACATTTCTCTGATATTAAGCACTATTGAACATTATTCTAGTTTTTCTCAGGCAGATTTCTCGGTGGAACTAAGCGTCCTCGGTAAAATCGCCGTTCTAACCTACCCAAACCAAACCAAATCCCAGCACCGCTGATCACAACTAATGTAAGAAGACTAATAGTGAAAATATCCTTCTGATCATAAATAAACATCAGCAAGGGAAGCAACGCCCAAACCAACACAGTCAGCGCAGCAACTCCCACTCGTAACCGTTGCAAATTAGCCAGCGCAGTCCGGCAATTAGCACATTTTTCTGTGTGGGCGTGGTATCTGTCTAATAAATCTTCCTTCGATAATGGCGGTGATAAAGTCTTGCCCAAAAAAGGATCAACACTATATTGATTCACCCAAGAACGCAACTGAAAGACAAACATATCTGCCTTAGTTGGCAAATAAAACGCCTTAGTAAAATTGCTACTACCACCACTTTTTTGTAAATACCGTTCTTGATGGTGCAAGAAAATTTGGTCATCTTCTAAAACGCTATTTTGTCCAAGATGTGAATACCAGCGCGGAGTCAACTGCAAAAACAGTCCTGGTATTTTGGAAGAGAACTTGAAAGGAAAAATCGCAAATAATCGACATTCTCCCTTGCGTATAGGAGTGGCATAAACCACCGTTAAAGTCCTACCAAACTGTTTAGAAGTCAAGTCATGCCACATTAAACCAGGGGCAATAAAAGTAGTATATTGTTTTCCTAAAGTACCTTTGCGGGGTCCTTGTTCCCAAACTCCTTTAAATCCCCATTTTCCAGATTCTACAACTTCCAATTCCACAGGAGATACATTCGCTCGGTTGCCGACGGTACGGTGATGGGTGTAAGGAATGTGACTGGAATCAAGGACGTTTTCCATCAACGTCAAAGCATCATAGGGGATATCTCGAAAAGTATTCAGGCAAATCCAGCCGTCCGGTTCTTCGTCTAAAATGTCAACAATGGGAACCTTGGTTTTAGCTGCATTTTCCGCAGTACCAGGATAAACAAACAACATTCCTTGGCGAACTGTGGTCGGGAATGAAGCCACACAAGCACGTTGAGAAACTTCCGCTTTTCCTCCTTCAACCTGCTGGGGAATAATTGAACATTTTCCCGTTCCTGAAAAAGCCCAACCATGATAAGGACATTCTAACAATCCATCTTCGTTAATTCTGCCTTCCGATAGTGGCGCTAACCGATGGGGGCATTGGTCTAAAAATGCTCGCCACATCTGCTGTTTATTATCCCACCACAAAACAAGATCCCGTTCTAGCAAAGTGAAGCGAGTCGGCTGGGATTTGTCTAAATCTTCTACATAATGGACAGGATACCAAACCTCTTGCCAATCAAAGCGTTCTGGGTCGAGTCCACCAGCGGGGAGTGCTTCTGTTGTTATGGTTGGAGATGGGACTTGAGGAGATGCCTCTGACTGGATAATGCTGTTGGACATGGTGGAATCAACAATGATTTTGATTTTTTATCCACAACTAAAGTAACAATTTTTTAATCATCCTGGCAGGTAGATTTCAAAACTCAGCCGTTTGTCTAAAGTTGCATCAGTTAAAGCTAAAACATTTTAATACTATGGTAGTAGATACAGGAAAATGTGCAGCAGCTAAAGCAGCTTTGCGTCAAGCCCTGGCTGCTTGCGGTGGCAATACCAAGGACAAAAATGTAATTGCAGCAATTGAAAATCTCCAATCTCTCAACCCAACGACAGCACCAGCCCACAGTGGGAGTTTAATGGATAGTGAATGGTTGTTGATCAGTGCGCCGAATTTTCCTCAAGGTGAAAAACTTGCAGATGGCAGATATGCCTATACCTTGGGTCGTCTGGCTTTTAATATGTTTCAACCAACAAAACTAAAAGTTGTGATTGACCGCGTTTTTCAACCTGTGTTTCCATTAGGAAATGGAGAACTGCGAACTCATGATATTGTTGTTGAATTTACGACTATTGATGAATCTGTTCCTCAAATATCTGGGATTGTTCGCAACCAAGGAATTTGTCAATCTGTAAGTGATACGGTGCTGCAAGTGCAATTTACGGGAGGAATTTTAAAACCGCAATCTCCAACCAAAATGGAGGAGTGGAGGGTGGTTTTCGGTGAGCAAGGTAAGCCGGAAAAAAGAAGTTGGCAAGATATTTTGATGTCTGGTTTTTTGAGGTTGATGTTTGGTTTAGTTCCTCCGCAAACTATGAACCCTCAAACTGGAGAAATTTCGTTTATGATGAATCGTTCTCCCAAAGGACGTTTGGAAATCCTTTATCTAGATGAGGAATTGCGGATTACTCGTGGAGAAAAGGGAACTGTTTTAGTTTGTGAGCGACCATGAGTGTCAACTTAAGCTCAAATCGTTGTCCCACAGCCGTTTTACCCCACCCTTTAGTCCCCTCTCTAGCCCTTCCCCGCAAGAGGGTCTACTGTGTATACACCTCTTGGTTTGATTTCTCTACATTGTAAAAGATACCAAATGGGTTCTATAAATTTCAATAAGTCGGCTCGAAAAAACCAAGGTATGTAACAAAATGTAAAATTCCTGAAAGTCTCTTGCCTCTTGCCTTGCCATAACGACAATTTTCAACGCCTACCTACTTATCTAAGTACTAATATATGATAGCTGTAGCCCTAGATTTTTTACATATTAATTAATTTAGAGCTATTAATCAAACTGAACTGATAAAAGTTAACTTAAAATCAGTAAATCAGGACTTACGCAACTGGGATATGAGTAGGGTGCGTCAGACTGCATAAATCCTGTCAATAAACAGATCTGTGACATCTGACGCACCCTGCCAGAGATGTTTGATGTCACACTTGCGTAAGTCCTATAAATAAACAAATTTTGAAAAGTTAAGTAATATGGTTAAAATAATTTCACGTCAATACTTAGGTCAAGCCAATGTTTATGATCTTGGGGTTGAACAAGACCATAATTTTGCGATTAAAAATGGTTTAATTGCCTCTAATTGTTTCAATAAATCCCATTCTACTGCCTACGGTTATGTCACTTATCAAACGGCATATTTAAAAGCCAATTATCCATTAGAATATATGGCGGCGCTGTTAACAGCTAACAGTGGTGACACAGACAAAGTGCAGAAATATCTGAACAACTGCACAACTATGGGGATTGAAATTGATCCACCAGATATTAATCGTTCAGGGTTAGATTTTACCCCAGCAGAAGACAAAATTTTATTTGGATTTTCGGCGGTGCGAAATGTGGGACAAAATGCGATCGCTGGGATTTTAGAAGCGAGAGAAGAGGGAGGAGAATTTAAATCCCTGGGTGATTTTTGCGATCGCATTGATTTACGTGCTGTTAACCGTCGGACTTTAGAATCACTAATTCAATGTGGAGCATTTGACAAAATTGAACCCAACCGCCAACAATTAATTAGAGATTTAGAATTAGTCTATGATTGGGCGCAATCCCGCGCTAAAGATAGAGCTAGTGGACAGGGAAATCTCTTTGATTTCATGGGTGGTGGACTTACAAGTAATAATCAACAACCAGCTAAAAATGCTTTTGAATCTGCTCCCAAAGCTGAAGCAACTTTAGATTTTCCCCCCCAGGAAAAGTTGCGGATGGAAAAAGAATTATTAGGCTTTTATGTATCTGCACACCCACTGAAAAATATTAAACAATCATCATCTCTTCTTGCTCCCATTAACTTAGCACAGTTAGGAGAACAGAAAGATAATACCATGCTTTGTGCAGTTGTGATGCTGAATAACGTCAAAAAAGTGGTGACTAAAAAAGGTGATCCAATGGCAATTTTGCAAATAGAAGATTTAACAGCAGCATTAGAAGCAATTGTCTTTCCTAAAAATTATGAAAGAGTTAGTTCACTATTACAAGTTGATGCTAGATTAATCATTTGGGGAAAAGTAGACAAACGGGATGATCAAACTCAATTTATCGTTGAAGATGCAGAACAAGTTGAAAAAGTCCAGATGGTAGTAGTGGAATTAAATCCACAGGAAGCTGGTACTATCGATGTACAACATCGCCTCAGATCAATTTTGAAGGAACAATCAGGAGATAAAGATAAAGCCAAAGTCCCAGTAATTGGTATTGTACAAGCCGGAAACTCTCGTCAACTCGTGCGTTTTGGCAAGCAATTTTGGGTACAAGATTCTTTTTCAGCTGTGCAGTCTCTAAAAAATGCTCGATTCCCTGCTCATGTCAAACAACTGACGGATAATTCGTAATTAAGTCAGGAGTTAGAATATTTGTTAGTTATTCTCGTTCCCATACTCTGTATGGGAATGAATTCTAGAAGGCTCTGCCTTTAGTGAAACCACACACTCTGTCTCTGTCATGGCATTCCCAGTCAGCGACTGGGAACGAGATAACGCACAAAAGAGGTAAATATAAAATGTTAAAAACAATAGTGTTGATAATCATTGGTTTTTTACCGTCTCTATGGTCTTTGTGGGTGATTCGCAAAACCCAGCAGCGGACACGCACACGCAGCAGACAAATAGCTCACAACTATTCCCAGATCCAACAATATATTAGACCTGTTGAGGGCGATCGCTATTATCTAGAAGGTGTAGGTTATTTGGTAGGTGATATTAGTTGTAAATTTAATGCTCGATCTGGTTACGTCCGTTGTGCTGTCAATCCCAGCGGCCCTTGTCAGGACTGCCGTCACTATGAACAAAGAGACTTAGCTACTAGCGAAAAGCAAATTTAAAAATGTCCAAACAAATAGATCAAAAAAATCTGTTCAATTAGTAATGTCAAGACAAAAATGATTTTGGGGAGTAAACGCCATGACAATCTACTTTTATCATACTCGTGATCAATATGCTTGCTTTTCTAACTTTTCACCACATGGATTTATGTTAGATGATTTGTACTGGTTTACAAGTGAACATTACTTTCAAGCACAAAAATTTATTGGTACACATCATTTAGAAGCGATTCGACTTGTTAAAACTCCCAGAGACGCTGCAAAAATGGGTAGACAAAGAACTCGTCCTCTGCGTTCAGATTGGGAACAAGTTAAAGATGATATTATGAGAAAAGCAGTGCTATGTAAATTCTCTACCCATGTAGATATTAAGGAAATTTTGTTGTCTACAGGAAATGAGGAAATAGTAGAAAATTCACCAATAGATTATTATTGGGGTTGTGGATATGATGGTAGTGGTAAAAATATGCTGGGCAAAATTTTAATGGAAGTACGGGAAATAATCCGACTTAACTAAATACTCAGACTCAAAAAAATTGCTTAATTTCAAGTATAATATTATTATGATCAATTTTTATCCTAGCTAATAGACATCTCCGGTAATTAAATGTGCGTGCTTTGAAACCCTTGTAGAGACGTTCCGCCGGAACGTCTCTACCATATTTCCGGAGAGGTCTAATGGGTAAAATAGGTATTGTAGAGGTTGTCCTCGTAATTCATAAAATTTAAAGTAACTATCCGTAGATTAGGAGTTAAATTACTATGGCAGTCATAAATTTTATCTGAGTAAATCTATTACCTGTTGCCAGTTACCTGCCTCGAAGCCATGACAAATCAAATAGGAGCGCGATATGCTTACGTTACAAAAAACAAAGAAATATTACAAATGGTCTTGGGATGTATCTCTTGGGGGTGAATATGATGCCTGGGGTTGCAGTACCTACTTTATGGAAATCGATAGTAATTTATATGCCCATAGACAAATCGAAGTTTATGAAAATGGCAACGTATTATTTTATGATAAGAGCCATTTAGCAGATAATCATGGGATGCTATGCGATAAAAAATTAGATGATAAGAATATCGAAGAATTTGAAATTTCTCAGGTAGAATTTGAACAAATATGGCAAAGCAAAACTCCTATTAATAAATAATGAGAAAATGGGTAATCAGCTAAGTATATTACCCATCAGAAGGATGATTAACAAGTCATCAAATAGTAGATGATAACTCACCCACATTTGCTTCTATAAAGGAATTTAGCAAAGTCCATAAACGTAAATCAGTAAAATCAGGAATGGCCATGAATGTACCAACCTCTTCTAAGACTTGGGGATCATGGGTAGAGGCAATCCCAATAGTACAGATATCAGCAGCAACAGCAGCACGAATACCAGAAGGAGAATCTTCTAAAGCAATAGCTTGTTCTGCTGTAATTCCTAACTTATTAAGAGCAACTTTGTAGGGTTCAGGATCGGGTTTACCTGCTAGACAGTCATCTGCTAAAACAATGGTATGGAAAACTTCTTTAATTCCTAGAACTTCCAGCATAAATTCTGCATTTAACCTGGGGGCATTAGTAACTAATGCGCGTTGTATTTGATGTGTTTGAGTCCATGCTAACAGTTCAGAAAAACCGTCCAGGGGTCGCAAATGTGAAGCACGTTGACGGAAAAGGGCTTCTTTCTCATCGGCAAATTTTTGACCTGCTGCTAATGATAAATGCGGTAGAATATCTTTAACAATTTCTGGGTTTAGTCTCCCACTAATCCGGGATTTGTAGAAAGTTTCATCAATTTCTATGCTGCAACTTAACAGCATTTCTCTCCAAGCTTGGTAGTGTATGGGGTCAGTATTTACAATAGTGCCATCTAGATCAAAGAGAATTGCTGTCAGCATGATTTTTTGCTAAGTTGTAAAAAACTGTTAAGTTAATTTACTTAGTTTAACGTAAATTATCAATTAGATCACAGGGAACAGGGACTGGGGGCTGGGAAAAGGTTTTTACCCATTACCTTTTATTTACAGCATATTTTATCTGAGTGAGGTAAACAAGGGCGGGCAAGATGCCCACCCCACAAGATTTATAATATTAAGATGTGTACTTCATTTACTGACAAATAACTGTAAAAAAATGCCAGCTGCTACAACATCTTTTCATGTCGATGATCTCCTAGTGCAGATTTACAACTCTGAAACAGAAATGGCGCAGGATGTTGCCGAAATTGCACAGAAGTATTTATATAACCTGCTCCAAGCACAGGATACAATTGCTTTGTTATTAGCCACAGGAAATTCACAACTTAAATTTCTTGATGCTTTAATTGCTTTAGGTGAGATAGATTGGTCAAGGATAACCTTATTTCACCTTGATGAATATTTAGGAATTAATGCTGATCATCCTGCAAGTTTCCGGCGTTATTTGCGGGAGCGTGTAGAAAAACGGGTATTTCCACAGCAATTTCACTATATACAAGGGGATGCTTTAGAACCTGTTGCGGAGTGCGATCGCTATACCAAACTATTAAAAGCTCAACCGATTGATCTATGTCTTCTTGGTGTAGGAGAAAATGGACATTTAGCCTTTAATGATCCCGCTGTAGCAGATTTTGAAGATGCGGCTAGTGTCAAATTAGTGAAACTAGATCAAATCAACCGTCAGCAACAAGTCAAAACAGGATATTTTTCCAACTTAGAAACCGTTCCTCAATACGCCTTTACTGTGACTATTCCCATGATTTGTGCAGCTAAAAAAATTATCTGCCTAGCACCCGAAACACGCAAAGCCAAAATAGTAAAAGAGATGTTACACGGGTGTATTACTACAAATTGCCCAGCTTCAATTTTACGAAAACAACCACAAGCAAGCTTATTTTTAGATGTAAATTCTGCTAGTTAAGTATCTTAAAGTGCTACATTTTTTTTCTCCTTGGGAAGTTTTTCATCAACCTTGTAGAGACGTTATTGTAGAGATATTCCAGGGAACGTCTCTACATTCTTTTCACAGATTTCCCTTGTTTAACATAGTCTTGATTCAGCTTCCAACTAGACAAACAACCCTCCAAATATTGACAATCTTCACATTTAATTTCTTTTCCAGGATTCTGACATCCGCAGGGAAGATTGACAAAGCATTCATTAGGCTCTTTAGGAACCCAAGACTTTTTACATATAAAGTATAAAGTTGCTTCTTGGAGACAAACAATCAAATCTTGCACCATAATACCAATTCAAAATTGAAAATAGATGGCTTCCCAATTTCTTTGAGAAGTCGGGGATCTGGAATACTTATATTTCATATTTCACATCAACAGGAAAATCGTTACCTCATCCTTAAAGTAGGTATGTTTTCCCCCATAAGACATAATTCAAGCCCCTAGATTCTCCTGATATTAGCCTTACCAGTTTAGCAGTTAAGAAAACATTCGTTTTTTTGACTTTTATAGTTGTAGATAATCCTGGCTCAGTTGCAGTTAATTCTGGCTGAAGCACAATTATAGTTGCATTTAATCCTGGTTTGAAAGTGTGATGATTGCAGGTTTGAGCGATTAGCATTGCAGGTCGCTACAGCTATCCATTAGAGAAATAACAATCACCTAACAGATGACATATAGCTTCCTGGAAGCGTGGTATCATGGCTAAAGATTTCTTCAAACTTCCCTTGCGCTTCTACTCTACCTGCTTTCATGACAATAATCTGGTCAGAGCGACGCAACACAGAAGGACGATGAGAAACCACAAGACAAGTTGGTGTCCAAGGATTTTCTCCCTGTTCTGTATTCACAAATATCCGCGACCACAACGCCAATTCTGTCTCCACATCCAAGGCGCTGGAAAGGTCATCAAATACCATTAATTCCGGTTGACGAACAAACATCCGGGCGGCTGCTACTCGTTGCATTTGTCCACCAGAAAGCCGCACACCTTTAGAACCAACTAAAGTTTCTAGACTTTCATTCATAGTTGCTAAATCTTGCTCAAATACAGCCATGTTTAAAGCTGTTTCGATGTCAGAATCATCCTTAGATAATCCTAATAAAATATTTTCCCGCAAGGAATAACTAAAAAGTTGGGGAATTTGAGGAGTATAAGCACTGCGTGGGGGAACAAAGAAAGTAGCGGGATTTTCCACAATATTTCCATTCCAGGAAATTTCCCCACTTTGTTTAGGTAATAATCCTAATAACAGCCGCAGTAATGTAGTTTTTCCAGAACCAATCTGACCAGTAATTACAGTCAAACTACCGCGCTGAATTTCAAAGCTAATATCTGTAATTCCTTGGTTTGTACCAGGATAAATATAAGTTAGATGAGAAACTCTCAAAGATTGAAGATTATATCTCTCATTCCTCAAAGGTTGTTCTATTGCTGGTAAATCTTTCTGGCTACCATTCAGGTCATTTAGATAAAGTTGATTGGGGGCTACTAATGTATAAGCCGATGCACCAGATAGTAAACTAGCCATCCGATCAAAAGACACTTCTGTGTGTTTTGATAATGCCATGAAACCCCCAACAGAAGTAAAAAAGCTAGTCACAAATGATAGGTTATAAACAAATAAAGCAAAGTCCCCTACTGTTAACTGATTAACATCACTCTTCATTAATTGAGAAGCCAGGAGCAAAATTATCCCTGTTCCTAGATTCACCATATTTTGAAACGAAGAATTGAGAATAGCATTAAACAGGCTATCCTTAATCATTGTCTGGCGGCGTTGGTCATTTAAAGTGCGAAAATAATCCAGCACATTTTTTTCTGCGCCAGCTACTTTAATCGCTTGCACTGAACCAAATATTTCCCCTAAAATTCCTGTGACTTTTTCGGTAGCTTGGCGGCTGGCTTTTCTATACTTTTTAATCCGAGTTTCGGCTCGTTGAATAATTGCTACCATTGCTACTAAGGGCAGAAACACAAACAGCGTCATCTGCACGTTTATACTCAATAAAAACCCTATACAAAAAATACCAAATATTGCTTCTCCTGAGAGTTCTGATATCCATGCAATGTTGTCTTCTATTTGTTCGGCATCATCACGAAAATAGCTAATAATTTCCCCCTGAGATACAGTGGTTTCCGCCTCTTGATTAACAACCATTGGCTGTGCTGTGGGATTTTTAAATAGGCGGTCTAACAAATTATGTCGCAGTAATGATCGCATCAAAAAACGGTGTTGGGTTTTGGTAACTCGCCCCGCAAATATAACTGCAATATGTCCTAAATTCAAGACTAGTAATAATGCAATTAAAGCTAGAGGTGATAATCCTAATTGTGCCTCGTTTGTTAAACGATTGAAAAATTCCCGGATAATTAATCCAGGTAGGGCTGGCAAACCCGTAATTAAAATCCAGCAGATACTATCAAGGATGTATAGTTTTGGTTGGTAGCGAATAAGTTGCCATAATAATTCCCAATGTTTGCGCTTTTTTTTTGTCACCATGATAATTACGAGTTTGTAATTTGTAGAATTTTTTGTGAGTAAGATCCCCGACTGCTTTATTGAATCGTATCAGTAAATTATGATTTTTTGCCAGAAGTCGGGGATCTGAATGCTATGCTGAATCCTTACGATTTGCTTATATAAGATTGAGTTAGTTTCATCTTTTTAGATTAATAAATCGGAGCAGCCAGTTTGTAATAACTGGGCAAAACGCGATTTGGGATTTTTAATTAATTCTTCGCGTTGACCATATTCACTAATTCGACCTTGTTCTAAAATTAAGATTTGATTTGCTTTTTGTACGGTGGCTAAACGATGGGCAATAATTATGCCTGTACGTCCAGTTAGTAATTTATCAACTGCTGTTTCAATCAGTTTTTCGGTAATGGGATCGAGGCGTGAAGAGGCTTCATCTAATATCACTAAACCAGGATCTTTGAGAAACACGCGCGTAAATGCGAGTAACTGCGCTTGTCCGGCAGATAATCCGCTACTATCTGGTCCCAAGTTTGTATCTAAGCCTTGAGGTAATGAATGCAACCATTCTGATAATCCTAATATTTCTAAGGTTTCATAGATGCGTTCGTCGCTAATGTCCTGGTTAAAAAAGGTCAGGTTATTACGCACTGTTGTTTGAAACAGTTGTACATCCTGGGTGACTAATCCGATTTTTTGGGGTAAATCTGTTGAGTAAGTCTGGTTAATTGGTAAGCCTCCCAAGTGAATTGAGCCTGATTTTGGGTCATACAATCTCAGTAATAAGCGCGCGAGAGAAGATTTACCGCTACCTGTCCGTCCTAATAAACCTAATAGTTGTCCAGCAGGTAAATGAAAGGATATGTCTTGCAGTACCAAATCACCTTCTCCCGATTTCCGATCATTGTAGCTAAACCAAAGGTGATCAAAGGTTACGGAGAGTGCGCCTTGAGGAAGTCGTTGTTCGCCTCCTGCACTGAGTTGGGATTTTACTTGCAGTAAATCTTGAATGCGGTAAATACTGGCTTCTGCTTGTTGGAGTTCTTCAAATTGGTTGCGAATTTGCTCAATTGGTTCGCTGAGTAAGTTGGTGTAGTAGTAAAGTATATATACCGTACCGATAGTGATAATATTCTGACTCCAAAGGTAAGCACCGACGCTTAAAGCGATCGCAGTTCCTAAAGTAAAAATACCGTTCGTTGTACCCCACAGAATTGTACTGGCAAAGCGGGCTTTATGAAAGATGGGTAGCCAGCCTTGCAAAATTTTGTGGAAGCGTTGCATCACATAGCTTTTAGCTCCATTCGCTCGCACGTCTTCCATACCGGCGAGTTGTTCACCTACGAAACCGAAAAAATCAGCACTAATTTGGCGATAAGTTTGCCAATAAGGTACGGCTATGGAACGTAGACGGATTAAAGTAGATAATGCTGTTAGGCTAAAAAATGCGATCGCCAAACCAGCACGCCAATCTTCGGCAAATAGAACTACAATCACACCTGACATCAACAGCAAATTGCCCAAGATGTAAACGGTGAATTTGGAGAAGAATTGCGACAGAGTGTGAACATCACCGTCTACTCTCTCTAGTAATTCACCAGGTGTCGAGAATTTATGAAAGGATAAATCTAGTTTTAAGCAATGTTCAACTAAGTCAGCGCGTAAGGCGTTGGTGGCTCTCCAGGCGACGTTTTCACCGTAGTAGGTAGCAGCAATTGTGATCAGTTGGGTGACTAAAGCTACACCTAAAAATAGTAAGGCGGATATGAGTAAGTTCTGCCCTGAACCACCAGCAACAGCCGTATCAATGAAGTAACGCAGAATTTGGGGATTGACTAATTTTAATCCGATGCTGGCCAGGAGCGCGATCGCAAATTTTAAAACCCTTCCTTTTTGGGGTTTGAGATATTCTACAAGTAAGTTCCAGTATTGCTGTAGTCCGATTTTCATGGTGTAGGAGGGATGCGTACTAAGAGATGCGATCGCAATTTTCCTGGCATTTTGGGGGGTAACACATATCCATCTTTACTATCGTGATACATTTGGCTAAATTGCAACAATTCATTGATGTTTTCTTCTGTCAACTTAACAAAGTGATATGTATATTTTTGGGGACAAACAAATGTCACAACACAAGAGCGATCGCAAGTCCACAAACACTCCTCAGGCTGAATATTGATATTGTTGTAAACTGAATTGTTTTTTTGAGCTTCCAGAATCTTAATCAATAGTTGGTTTCCTTCAGCACGTTCATCTTCTTCATCGTGACCAAAAATAGCACTACAAGATTTACAAACAAATAAGGTATGAGGTGTCATAACTGATGAGTTACTAAAAACTACTTTAACTAATTCTTTTTATAATTCATTCATCAGGAATCTCTGGTGAGAATATTGGATAATTTAGTTAAATCTGTATATTACCAATGTTAAATTTTCAATGACTGATTTTGTGTAAATTATTAAAAATCTCACTTTTAACTCCTATTACAATTATAAATTATTAAGCGATAAATTAGCATAATTATCACTAACTCCATAAAATTCAAGGCGTGTTAATTAGATACTTAAATAAGTCATCCAAAATTGCATTTGCAGCTAAAATACTACTACCAATCCAATAACTTGGAACTAAATAAACTTTATTTTCTTTTACAGCTTTTAAATTTTTCCATAGGGGATTTGATTTAAGTTGCTCTAATTTCTTGTTGGCTGTTTCATTCTCTTGACTCGTATTTTCACCTGTCCAGACAAATATAACATCACCGTCTGCTTTTTCAATTAATTCATTACCAATAGAAACTTGAACTGAATTACCAAATAATTTTTTAGCCTCTGATGCAGCAATATTTTGGGATTCTGAACGTGATAATCCGGCATCTTGCAAAACAGTTCCACAGAAAGAATCAAGTAAATAAATGTTAATATTATTAGGATAAATTCTCACTACAGAAACTTTAATTTTTGATAAATTATCACCCATTTTCTGCTTAAATTCTGCAAGACGACGGTAATAATTTTTTATCACTCTTTTACCAACTTCCTGCCTACCTAAAGCCAAGCTAAAATTTGTAAATACCTCTTTCCATTGACTACTATTTTCAAATTTTAACAAAATTGTAGGAGCAATTTTTAAACTAAGAGAATAAATGTATTGTTGATAGTCAAGTCCTAAAATTAAATCAGGTTTAAGCACAAGAATACTTTCTAAATTAGGTTCACCAATTTGCCCAATGTTTTTCATTCCTATCAACTGGTCTTGTAAATATGATGAAAAATCTGAGATTACACTACCAACAGGTTTAATACCTAGTGCGATCGCATTTTCCAAGGAAGCTGGATCTAACGTCACAACTCTCTCTAATTTATCTGGAATACAGCTGATACCCGCAGCGTGTTCTACTTGACGACAAGCTGTATTTGTAATTTGGTGATTAACAGGTATAGAACCACCATAATGACAAGCGACGGTTACGATTAGAGTACACAATATTGTGAACACAAATCGCCACCAGTGAGTTAAGCTTTTGATTTTCATATCACTGTCATTCATGATGGAATATACCTGAAATTTCCTTAAAACTCTACAGCAATTGAACCAACAACTGTGAAAGGATCACCGGGGGCAATAGCTTCTCTATATTCGGCTGAACGGATGTAATTAATATCAAAAAGATTTTTGAAATTTAGAGCCGCTCGCCAATTATTTCTCTGGTAAAAAATGGCTGCATCTGTACGTACATAGCTAGGTAGTTGGAAAGTATTTTCTAGATCACCTTGACGTTCACCTACAAAAAACGCTCCTAGTCCCAATCCTAATCCTTGCAAGTTACCTTTTTGAAATTCATAAGTAGTCCAAAGGCTGGCAGAATTATAGGGAACATTGGCCAATCTATTGCCTTTTAGTCCTTCGTTACTTGTGGTGACTTTAGCATCAGTATAGGCATAGGAAGCGATAATATTCCAACCAGGAAGAATTTGCCCAGTTACATCAAGTTCAATACCTGTACTTTTCTGCTCTCCCACAGCAATACTAAAGCCTGTATTGTTTGGATCTACAGTAGCCACATTAGATTTAGTAATTTGATAAATAGCTAAATTAGTTACCAATTTGCTATCTAAAAATTCTCCACGAATGCCCGCTTCATACTGTGTACCACGTTCGGGATCTAATAAAGAACCATCAGCCCTTGTCGCAAAATTGGGTTGAAATGATTGACTATAGCTGGTATAAAGTGAGATGGGTTTAATAGGTTGGTACACTAAACCAACACGGGGCGTAAAAGCCGTATCGTATTGGTTGGAAGTTTCATCGTTAAATCTGCTTTCTTGGTCTACAAAATCAAACCTTCCACCTACCACTAATTTGAAATTGTCAGTTAAGGAAATTTGATCTTGTAAAAATAACCCTAAAGAACTGCTGGTATCTTTACTGTCCCGAACTACATTTGTCAGTTCTGAAAGAGACGGTCTAGCTATTTGGTTATAGATTGGGTTAAAAATATTAATGCTGGGAGTCAAGCCCGCAGGTAATCGTCTTTGAGTTCCTTCTGATGTTCTGTTGGCAAAGTCAACGCCAAACAAAAGAGTATGTGCTATAGAACCTGTTTTGAACTTACTGGTTAAATCAGTTTGGAAGGCATATTTTCTAGCAATATCGTCATTGGATCGGAAATTTCTGGTTACCTCTCCCGTTTCCTCATCTAATCCTAATTGATCTGCACGATAGTCAAAAGTATCAGTTGATAGGAATCTAAATGTATTGCGTAGTTTTAAATTTTCATTAAACCGATGTTCTAACAGATAGCTGGCACTAATTTCTTCTACCTTACTCACATCATCTGGTTCACCAAAAATTCGGTTGTAGGGAACATCAACAACTTTATTACCAATAGCTATCAGACCCCTATCAAAAGGTCTTTCATCATTCAAATAACTAAATTCCAAAGTTAAATCTGTTTGTTTACCTAGTTGTAAACTAACCACAGGTGCTAAGAATGTGCGTTCAATCCGTTGGTCAAAATTACGGAAAGTTCCTGAGTTTTCGTAAGCAGCATTCAATCTATAGCTGGCTGTTTTTTCTACATTTAAAGGACTAGAAATATCTATTGCCCCACGATAAAATGAGTGATTTCCGACTTGGAATTCAGCAGAGTAAAATGGTTGAAACAGGGGTTTTTTGGTAACTAAGTTAATTACTCCTCCTGGTTCTAGATTACCGTACAAAACTGAAGCTGGACCTTTGAGAACTTCTACCCGCTCTAAATTGGCAGTTTCATTAAAACCAGTGGCAAAGCCATTACTACCCAAGCCATTAGTGAGAATGTTGCCACCAAAAGAACTGGAAAAACCACGAATTACAAAATTATCTTTTGTACCACCAAAAGTATCACCAGTGTTAACTCCACTGACGTTACGAACTGCATCATTCAGTCTAATGGCTTGTTGGTCTTTTAATACTTGTTCAGGAACTACTTGTATTGATTGAGGGGTATCCCTGAGTGCTGTATCAGTTCTAGTGGCAGTGGTAGCATCAATTACGCGATATCTATCTTGTTCACCTGTAACTATCAATTCAATAGGTTGATCACTCTGGGCTGTTGGTTGTTCGGGTTGAGTTTGATTTTCTGACTGGGGGGTTGGTGTGGATTCGGTTTCTGGTTGAGTTGTAGGTGTTTCTGTTTGAGAAGTGGATGCAGTTGAGGCAACACCAAAAATTAAACCTTCGTCACTATCAAATAGTTCTACTTTGGGTGTATTATCTGTTCCTGTAACAGTAAATCTAATGGTGTTGGTATTAAAGTTACTAACTGTAATGTCGCTAATTCCAGCAGTCGGTTGTTTTTGGCTAACTGTATCACCATTGGGTAGACTGAGTTGGGCTGAGGGAATATCTACAATGAATGTGTTACCATCTTTTTTCGATGATACTTGTAATTTGTCACCTTCTTGAGTAGCTAAGATGATTTCTAATCCATTGCTAGTGGTGTTAAATTTAACTTCACTAATTTTAACTAATGTTTGACTTTGCTGTGTTGGAGTGGTAGCAGATACGACGGGTGCAAGTTCAAAAATTAAGCCTTCATCACCATCAAATAATTCTGCGGTTGGTACACCTTTTTCACCTGTAACTGTTAGTTGGACGGTGTTAGCGTTTGTTTGGGTAACACTAACATTGGTAATACCTGCAACTGGATTTTTTTGGTTAAAACTGTTTTGTGTACCTAGTGATAGGACTGTTTTGGGTATCTCTACTATAAAATTGCTGCCTTGGCTTTTATTAACTGGCTTGAGTGCTTCTATATTAGGACTTTGTAAAATTACTTCAATGCCTTTATCAGTGGTATTAACTTTAATACCTGTAATTTTTGCAACTGACGTATTGCCTTTTTGTGCTAGTAATTGCGCTGCACTACTTGAATAATGTTCTTTGTCTTCAACGCTAGATTTTTCTTTTGTTTGCTGTTCTGCATAGGCTGGTTGTACTAAGCTGCCGATAACAGCTAGTGCTAATCCTACTAAACGTATCTCATTCATTAACTCAAACTTCATTTCCGTTACTCCTTCCCCTACACCTGTAAACAGAATTTTCCCTAAGTGTTGTAGTTGTGCGTTTCCACATCTATGCAGAAACCTTCACAGCTAAACTGTGACGCAAAACTTTGTTGATAGTAGTTTACCTCTTATACAGAATTATTTTCACTAACTAACTGCTATTTATTTGCATTTAGGGTAATCGCTATTAAGAAGTATTATCATAAAGATTTTGACAAAGCAAGTATTTTTTCAGACTGTCTATAGATTTAATGACTTAAGGGGACGCTATGGACTGGATGAATTTTGGACTAAAATACTGATTTATAAGGCTTTTAGGCGATTATATAGAATTTTGGATTGTAACTTTTAATTCATCATACTGTGATATTAGAGTTTGTCATCTACCTTAAGCGGTAATTCAGGAGGGTGCAAAAAACTTATGTATAGCCAAAATAGTGATAAATTTTATTAATAAGTTAATGATTGTAATTTTCAACTAATTGCTATAAGGTGAATTGGGTAATTGAAAATAAATAGCAATAATTGCTTGCTAACTGGAAGCCAGTGACTAACTAGACGCAAGCAAATGAGACGTTGCTAATACCTGCAAACTGACAGGTCCGCACTGGGGCGTTAGCTCTTTGTTAAGGTTTTTCAACTTGCTTCAATTCAATTTTCTTGTGTGCATCGAGGCTGAGAAAGTAAAATGACTCAATCTGTTAATGATTTTTCTACGCTTGTAGAGTTACTGCGTTACAGGTCTTTGGAACAACTAAATACTGAGGCTTTTACTTTTCTGCCAGATGGAGAAGCACAGGGAAAGTCTTGGACTTATGCAGATTTGGACTGTCAAAGTAGAGCAATCGCTGTTCAATTACAGGCATTAAAATTAACTGGTGAACGTGCGTTACTCCTGTACCCACCAGGACTAGATTACCTAGCTGCTTTCTTCGGTTGTTTGTATGCTGGAGTGGTAGCAGTTCCCGCTTATCCACCACGCAACCACCGCAATACACCGAGAATTTTAGCAATTTTAAAAGATGCACAAGCCGCAGTTATCCTGACCACATCAGGAATATTGTCACAGGTGCAAACTTTACTTAAAGATAAATTTGATACAGATAATATTCATTGGCTGACCACCGATAACCTTGATCTCGGCATAGAAGCAGATTGGCAAGAACCTGTAATTAATCTAGAAACTCTAGCCTTTTTACAATATACTTCTGGTTCTACTGGCACACCTAAAGGTGTAATGCTCAGTCATGGTAATTTGTTACACAATGCTGAAGTTACCCGCCAATACATGGAACATACAGCTAGTAGTCAATTTATTACTTGGCTACCTGCTTATCATGACATGGGATTGATTGGCGGTATACTGCAACCTTTGTATGGTGGTTTTCCTTGTATCATGATGCCACCCGCATCCTTTCTGCAACGTCCCTATCGGTGGTTAAAAACAATTTCTGATTATAGAGGAACTACCAGTGGCGCTCCTAACTTTGCCTACGAGCTATGTATTGAAAAAATCACCCCAGAACAACGGTCAACACTAGATTTAAGTAGTTGGACTGTTGCTTTTAACGGTGCTGAACCAATTCGTCAGGAAAGTCTAGAACGATTTGCTCAGACCTTTGCTGAATGCGGTTTTCGTCCAGAAGCTTTTTATCCTTGCTATGGCATGGCAGAAGCAACCTTAATGGTTTCTGGTAGCGTTAAATCTGCGTTAGTCAGAACTAAGACATTACAAAAAACCGCTTTAGAATGCAATCATGTAATTGATGATGCTGCTAACGCAGATAACGGCATTCAAATAGTTAGCTGTGGTCAAGTTGTACCGCAACAACAAATTGTTATTGCTAACCCAGACACCTTAACCTGTTGTGCAAGCGATGAAATTGGGGAAATCTGGGTATCAGGTCCGAGTATTGGTCATGGTTACTGGAACCATCCAGAGGAAACAGAGCAAACATTCCACGCATATCTGCAAGATACGGGAGCCGGTCCATTTTTGCGGACTGGAGATTTAGGATTTCTGCATGATGGTGAACTCTTCATTACTGGACGAGCAAAAGATTTAATTATTATCAGAGGTCGTAACCTTTACCCCCAAGATATTGAACTCACAGCAGAACGCAGTCATCAAATGTTGCGTGCAGGAAGCGTTGCTGCTTTTGCGGTGGAGGTAGAAAAAGAAGAACAGTTAGTAGTAGTTCAAGAATTAGAATTTCGTGCTAAACCAAATATAGAAGAAGTGACCGCTGCTATTAGAAAAGCAATTACAGAAGAACATGAAATACAAGTTTATGCAGTTGTCTTAATCAAAGCTGGTACTATTCCTAAAACATCCAGTGGCAAAATTCAACGTCGTGCTACAAAAGCCAGATTTTTAGAAGATACATTAGAAATTGTTGGTAGCAGCATTCTGGAAATTAGCCAAACAACAGAAGCAGAGGAAGTTCTCACACGCAGCGAATTACTAGCAGTAGCACCAGAACAAAGACAACAACTATTAAATTCTCACTTACAAAAATTAGTAGCTAGGGTTTTGAGGGTCAAACCTGAACAGGTAGCTTTTCAAAAACCTTTGAGTAGTTTAGGTTTAGATTCTCTGAAAGTATTTGAGTTAAAAAATCGCATAGAAGTTGATTTTAAGGTAGCTATATCTGTAGCTGAATTATTTGATGGTGCTGGTATTGCTGAGTTGATAAACAACATACTAGACCAAATTAATAGCAACCGTACTCATGTATACTTGCCTATTTCTAAAGTTGAGAGAAATACTCATCAATATCCACTAACCTTTACTCAACAACAATTATGGTTTATTAATCAACTGCAACCGGGAACAGCTACCTATAATATTCCTGTAGCGGTTCATATTCCTGGAAGTTTGAATTTTTCGGCTTTGGTTAATAGTCTTAATGCTATTATTCAAAGACATGAAATTTTACGCACCAGCTTTGCATTAGTAGATGGTGAACCTGTTCAGAAAGTTGTCGATGTTGTTAATTTCACTGTACTGCAAGTCGATTTACAGCATCTTGACCAGCAACAGCAAGAGATTGAGGTTAAAACATTATCTTTACAAGAAGCTCAGTCATCTTTTGATTTAGGAACAGCGCCGTTATTACGAGCAAAACTGCTAAAATTAAACCCAGAAAAGTCAATATTAATATTGACATTACATCACTTAGTTGGTGATGGTTTGTCAATCAATATTTTAGTTAAGGAACTATCAACTATTTATCAGGCTTTATGTGCTGGTCAACCTTCTCCTTTATCAGAATTGTCTTTGCAATATAGTGATTTTGTGTATTGGCAACGCAATTATTTACAAAGAAAAGTTTTAGAACAGCATTTAGGTTATTGGCAACAACAGTTAAGCGGTAATTTACCTATTTTACAACTACCTAAAGACAGAACTAGACCACCTATACAAACTTTTAAAGGAGCGCAACAGAAGTTTGTAATTCCCAAAAACTTAACTGAAGAAATTAAACAGTTAAGCAAAGGAGAAGATGCTACTTTATTCATGACCTTGTTAGCGACATTTCAAACTTTATTATACCGCTACACAGGTCAAGAAGATATTCTTGTTGGTTCACCAATTGCTAACCGTAACCGTGCTGAAATAGAACAGTTAATTGGCTGTTTTGTCAATACTTTAGTATTGCGGACAAATTTATCAGGAAATCCCAGCTTTAAAGAATTGTTAGCACGAGTCAGAAAAACCGCGATTGAGGCATATACTCATCAAGATTTACCTTTTGAAAAGTTAGTAGAAGCCTTACAGCCAAATCGGGATTTGAGCTATAACCCACTGTTCCAAGTAATGTTTGTACTTCAGAATGCTGATGCAGATGCAATTTGGAAAACTGAGGAATTGGAGACAGAAACAGCTAAGTTTGATCTCCTGCTATCAATGATTGAAAGTGAGGAAGGATTAACAGGAACTCTGGAATATAATACTGATTTATTTAACGCTGATACCATTAGCAGAATGAGCGGACATTTTCAAACTTTGCTAGAAGGTATAGTGAAGAATGTTAATCAGTATATTTCCGAGTTACCAATTTTGACACCTCCTGAACGTCAAACATTGTTAGTAGAGTGGAATAATACTCAAGTTGAATATCCTGAATTTGCTTGTATTCATCAACTATTTGAAGCACAGGTAGAAAAGACACCGGATGCTGTAGCAGTAGTATTTGAGAATCAACAACTTACCTATCAGGAATTAAACAAAAAAGCTAATCAACTAGCACATTACCTGCAAAGTTTAGGCGTGAAACCAGATACCTTGGTAGGTATTTGTGTGGAACGCTCTCTAGAAATGGTAGTAGGGATTTTGGGAATATTAAAAGCGGGTGCGGCTTATGTGCCATTAGACCCTACGTACCCAATTGATCGTCTTAGTTTCGTCCTAAAAGATGCTCAGTTAAAATTCGTCCTCACTCAACAAAAACAAAGCCATAAATTAACCACAGATACAACAGAATTAATCTGCCTAGATACTGATTGGGAAAGTATCTGTCAACAAAGTCAAGTGAATGCCACAAGTAATACTACACCTGCATCCTTGGCGTATATTATTTACACTTCCGGTTCAACAGGTAAACCCAAAGGCGTTTTAGTCAATCACGCTAACGTTGTGCGCTTGTTTGCTGGAACTGATGCCTGGTTTAAGTTCAATCAGCAGGATGTGTGGACTTTATTCCACTCTATTGCTTTCGACTTCTCAGTGTGGGAAATTTGGGGTGCTTTGCTGTATGGTGGTTGTTTAGTTGTTGTTTCCTATGAAGTCAGTCGCTCTCCCCAAGCTTTCTATGAGTTATTGTCTGAACACAAGGTGAAAGTTCTTAACCAAACTCCCTCAGCTTTCAGACAATTAATACAGGTTGATAAATCTGTGGAGACTGCTAAAAAATTACAACATCTCAGATATGTAATTTTTGGTGGTGAGGCTTTAGAACTGCAAAGTTTGCAGCCGTGGTTTGAGCAGTATGGAGATAAGTCACCAGCGTTAGTCAATATGTACGGTATTACAGAAACAACCGTACACGTTACTTACCGCTCATTAACTTGTACAGATATAACTCAGGCGCAAGGAAGTGTGATTGGTAATCCCATTCCTGACTTGCAAGTTTATCTACTAGACCGATATCAGCAACTTGTACCAATGGGAGTTCCAGGTGAAATGTACGTTGGTGGTGCTGGTTTGGCGCGGGGTTATTTAAATCGCCAAGAACTCACACAGCAGCGATTTATTTCTAACCCATTTGTACCTGGAACGCGGCTTTATCGTACTGGAGATTTGGCACGATATTTACCAAATGGTGAATTAGAATACTTAGGTCGGATTGATAATCAAGTCAAAATTCGTGGTTTCCGCATCGAGTTGGGAGAGATTGAGGCAATACTGAGTCAATACCCAAGAGTCAGAGAAACGGTGCTTTTAGTTAGGGAAGACATATCAAATGATCGTCGTTTGCTTGCCTACATAGTTCCTGATCAAAAGGCTGACTTTTCTGTGAATGAATTAAGGCATTTTCTCAAAGAAAAACTGCCGGAATATATGCTTCCTTCTGCGTTTCTAGTTTTAGAAGCATTACCGTTGACACCTAATGGCAAAGTAGACCGTCGAGCTTTACCAGCACCGGATAATTTACGTCCAGAATTAGCCAATAATTATCAAGCTCCTGAATCTGATGTAGAAAAATCAATTGCTAAAGTTTGGCAACAGGTATTACAATTAGAGAAAGTTGGTGTTAATGATAATTTCTTTGACCTGGGTGGACATTCTTTGTTAGTTGTACAGCTAAACAATAAACTCAGAGAAATTTTGCACCGGGATTTATCAGTTGTAGAAATTTTTCAAAATCCCACTATTAAGTCTTTGGCGGAACATTTAAGCAAAAAGGCAGAAGCACCAGCAACTTTAGGAAAAATGCGCGAAAGAGTTGGTAAACAAAAAGAAGCTCTGAGCCAACGCAATCAATTATTAATGAAGCAACGCAAACAGTTTAATTAATTTGATTCGTCATGAAATACAAATTATGAATATTACAATTTTAACATGGGGTTCGGATGGCGATCTAATACCTTATATAGCTTTAGGATTGGGATTGCAACGGGCTGGTCATTTAGTAAAAATAGCTACTACAATTTATGCTAAAGATTTAGTTACTCAATGGGGTTTAGAGTTTATTCCTGTCGATTGTAAGGCGTGGTATAAAGATTTCTTGGTTGGTTCGCATCAAAATCCTTTTGTTATTGCGGAATATTATAATTATGTTTTACAACCAGTAGAAGAAAGCTTTTTGCCTATACTAAAAGATGTTTGTTCCGGTGCAGAAGCAATCATATTTTCACCGCCCGCATTTGCTGCTTTTGAATTGTTGGAAAAATTAGGTATACCTGGATATGCAGCTTGTGTTGTACCTCTGCATCCAACTCGTGCATTTTCTAATCACTTTACTCCCACTAATTGGCAGTTTGGAGGAACTTATAACTGGCTAACTTACACTTTTTTTAATCAACTGTTATGGCAATATATTCAAAAACCAATTAATCAATGGCGACAGGAAATTTTGCAGTTACCTCCTGTGTCTCGATTTGCAGATCCATTAAGTCGAATGTGCAAGGCTAAAATACCATTTATTTATGGTTATAGTCCTGCTTTTGTACCTAAACCTTTTGATTGGCCAGATTGGGTAAATGTTACAGGTTATTGGTTTCTAGATAAACCAAAAAATTGGCAACCACCTCAAGACTTAGTTGATTTTATAGCTGCCGACTCGCCACCTGTTTATATTGGTTTTGGCTATAAAGCAGGTTGGGATCAAAAGGCACTGATGAAATTATCTTTAGAAGCACTGGCGCTTTCTGGACAAAGAGGGATTGTATTAATGGGAGATGATTTAACCAATGAATTTGATTTACCAGATGAAGTCTTCCCAATAGAATGGGTACCCTTTGATTGGTTATTTCCTCAAATGGCAGCAGTTGTCCATCATGGTGGTTGTGGTACTGTTGCAGCTGCTTTAGGTGCTGGTGTTCCTAACATTATTGTTCCCTACAATTATGACAATTTTTTCTGGAGTTATCGGATATCTGATTTAGGGATAGGTTCACAGCCGTTGCACTTTAAGAATTTAACACCTGAAAAATTAGCTGTAGCAATTAAAGCTGTCGTTAATGACAAAGTTATTCAAAATAAGGTAATGGAAATGAGTAAATCTATTCAGGCAGAGGATGGTGTTCCAACGGCAGTGGAACTCATTCAGCATTACTTGGGAATTCATTAAAATGGTCTATATAATATTCATATTTAATGGATTTTTGTTATGTTATCTGACAATTTATAGACATATATTGATAAATAAATCAAGCAAATGTAGTAGAGAGGAATAAAGTAATGTCTATGGAAATCTATGAATCAATGGAAGGAATAGCTATTATCGGAATTTCTGGGCGGTTTCCAGGCGCAAAAAATATAACTGAATTTTGGCAAAATTTATGTGATGGAGTTGAGGCAATTTCTCAATTCAGTGATGAAGAATTAACTGCTGAGGGAGTAGATTCATCATTACTTGACAATCCTAACTATATAAAAGTAGGGTCTGTTTTAGAAGATATTGATTTATTTGATGCAGGTTTCTTTAGTTTTAACCCCAAAGAAGCAGAAATGACTGATCCGCAACATCGGTTATTTTTAGAATGTGCTTGGGAAGCTTTAGAAAATGCGGGTTATGATGTGCAAAGATGCGAAAGCAGAATTGGAGTTTATGCTGGTGCTAGTTTAAATAATTATTCATCTTTTCAGTTAAATACTGATCAAATTGGTTCAGCTAATAGCTTCCAGAAATTAATTGGTAATGATAAAGATTTTTTGTCTACTCGCGTTTCCTATAAATTAAATTTAACTGGTCCTAGTCTCACAGTACAAACCGCTTGTTCTACTTCTTTAGTTGCCACTGCTTTAGCTTGCCAAAGTTTGTTGAATTACCAATGTGATATGGCTTTAGCTGGTGGTGCTTCGGTGCGTGTACCCCAAAAAACCGGGTATTTACACCAAGAAGGAGGTATTTTATCACCTGATGGCCATTGTCGCGCTTTTGATGCTAAAGCCAAAGGAACGGTTATTGGTAATGGTGTGGGAATCGTGTTGTTAAAAAGGTTAGCGGATGCGATCGCAGACGGTGATCATATCTATGCAGTCATCAAAGGCAGTGCTATCAATAACGATGGTTCTGGTAAAGTTGGTTACACTGCACCGAGTGTAAATGGACAAGCAGAGGCGATCGCAGAAGCCATAGCTTTAGCAGACATAGAACCGGAAACCATTACTTATATTGAAACTCACGGTACAGGAACAGCTTTAGGCGACCCCATAGAGATATCTGCATTAACAAATGTTTTTCGTGCAGAGACAGACAAAAAAGCTTTCTGTGCTATTGGTTCTGTCAAAACAAATATTGGACATTTAGACGCTGCTGCTGGGGTTACAGGTTTAATAAAAACCGCTTTGGCTTTGCAACATAAATTAATTCCTCCTAGCTTAAATTTTGAACAACCTAACCCAGAAATTGATTTTGTAAATAGTCCTTTTTATGTCAATACTAAATTGACAGAATGGAATACAAATCATATACCCCGACGTGCTGGAGTTAGTTCTTTAGGTATTGGTGGGACTAATGCTCATGTGATCTTGGAAGAAGCACCCTCTTTAAGAGAGCAGGGGAGCAGGGGAGCAAGGGAGCAGGGTAGAAATTATCAATTGTTGGTACTTTCTGCTAAAACTGATTCAGCTTTAGAAACTGCTACTCAAAATTTAGTTCAATATCTTAAAGGCGAAAAGCTCACGCAAAGACGCAAAGGCGCAAAGGAAGAAAAGGAAGCAGGTATTATATCTACATCAATTCACGAATATTTTGAGTTGAATTTGTCAGATGTAGCTTATACATTGCAAGTAGGGAGAAGTGTTTTTAATTATCGTCGGTTTGTAGTTTGTCAAAACATTCAAGAGGCAATAAATACCCTAGAAAATCCTGATAATCAACAGGTATTAACTCATTTTGAAGAACCTACAAAACGGGCTATTACTTTCATGTTTCCTGGACAGGGCGCTCAATATGTGGACATGGGTAAGGAACTTTATCAAACTGAGCCGACATTTAGGGAACAGGTTGATAATTGTTGTCTACTACTCGAACCGTATTTAGGTTTAGATTTACGCTCGGTTATTTATCCTCAAGAATTTGAAAAACAAGCAGCAACAGAACACTTAAAACAAACATCCTTAGCACAACCAGCATTGTTTGTAATTGAATATGCGTTAGCTAAATTGTGGATGTCTTGGGGTATTTCTCCTCAAGCAATTATTGGTCATAGTATTGGTGAATATGTAGCCGCTTGTTTAGCTGGTGTCATGTCTTTAGAAAATGCCTTAGCTTTGGTTGCTGTGCGAGGAAAATTGATGCAGCAAATGTCACCAGGTGCAATGCTTTCTGTTTCTGCATCAGCAAAAGAAATTAAAAATTTACTAGGTGAAAATTTAGATTTAGCAGCTATTAATGCACCTTCTTTGTGTGTAGTTTCAGGAACTAATCAAGCTATAGATGAATTTCAGGAAAAACTAACTGCATTAAAAATAGAATCTCGTCGTTTACATACCTCCCATGCTTTTCACTCCTCCATGATGGAAGAAATGTTAGAACCATTTATTGCGGAAGTGAAAAAAGTAAAACTTAATTCTCCCCAAATTCCTTTTATTTCTAATTTAACGGGGAATTGGATTTTACCAGAACAAGCAATATCTTCTGATTATTGGGCGCAGCATTTACGAGAAACAGTCAATTTTTCTGCTGGTTTATCAGTTTTATTACAAAAAAATGAAAGCATTTTGTTAGAAGTAGGACCAGGAAGAACTTTATGTAGTCTAGTTAAACAACATACCCAACAAGCAGCGGGACAGGTTGTTTTACCTTCTTTGCGTCATCCCCAGGAAGAAAAATCAGATGTTAATTTCTTGCTCAATATTTTAGGGCGGTTGTGGATAGCAGGAGTTGAAATCAATTGGTCTGGTTTTTATAGCCATGAACAACGTTATCGCGTACCTTTACCAACTTATCCCTTTGAACGTCAGCGTTATTGGATTGAACCAGAAGTACAAACTCAATTATCTGGTAAAGGTGAAAACAAGCTAGGTAAAAAGTCTAATATTACTGATTGGTTTTATATTCCTTCTTGGAAACGAGTCCCCATTATCAAAACCAAAGATATTACATCTGGTTGCTCGTTAATTTTTGTAGACGAATATGGCATTGGTTCAAAAATTGTGCAAAGATTTCAAGAACTGGGACAGGATGTAATTACTGTCAAAGTTGGAGAAGCCTTTAATCAACTAGATAGCAGTACCTACACTATCAACCCCAAACAAGCAGATGATTATTATCAATTGCTGCGACAGTTACAGGAAGAAGGTAAAATACCTAATCAAATAATTCATTTGTGGAGTGTTACCCAATCACAAGCTTTATCTTGGGAAACAACTCAAAATTTAGGTTTTTACAGTCTTGTGTATCTAGCGCAAGCTATTGGACAACAACAGATAAGTGAAGAAATTCAACTGTTTGTGATTGCCAATCATCTGCATAATATCACAGGAAATGAAGAATTATATCCTGAGAAAACAACTATCTTGGGTGCTTGTAAAGTTATTCCCCAAGAATATCAGAATATAAATTGTCGTTTGATTGATATTGTACTACCAACATTAGCCAGTGAAGAGTTTATAGCGCAATTACTGGGAGAAATAACAGCAGAATCACAAAATGCTATCATTGCTTACCGTAATGATTACCGTTGGGTACAAACTTTTGAACCTATTTCTCTAGAACCAGCTACCAAAGATAAAATTCGGTTACGAAAAAACGGCGTTTACCTGATTACAGGTGGTATGGGAGGTATGGGTTTAACCTTAGCTAAATACCTAGCCAAAACTGTACAAGCTAAACTGATTTTATTAGGACGTTCGTTAACATCGCAAAACGAAAAAATTCAGGAATTAGAAGCTTTAGGTGCGGAAGTATTGATACTTGCTGCTGATGTGACAAATGATCAGCAAATGCAGAATGTTATTACTCAATCTTTAGAACGCTTTGGTACAATTCACGGTGTCATCAATACTGCGGGTGTGGCTGGTGCTGGGATGATTCAACTCAAAACCCCAGCAATTGCCGAAAGTGTTTTTGCTCCTAAAGTGCAAGGAACAATAGTTTTAAATAATGTCCTCAAAAATCAGAATTTAGACTTTTTAGTTCTTTGTTCATCCTTAAGTTCAATTCAAGGAGGATTTGGACAAGTAGATTATTGTGCTGCAAATACCTTTTTAGATGCCTTTGCTCATTGGAATACAGAAACAAATAACAGATTGACAATTTCTATTAACTGGGATGCCTGGCAACAAGTTGGCATGGCAGTGAATACTAATGTTCCTAATGAAATCAAAAACTGGCGCGAAACAACTTTAAAAAATGCTATTCTACCTACAGAAGGAATTGATGCCTTTAGCCGCATTTTAGCTAATTCACTACCACAAGTGATAGTTTCCACCCAAGATTTACAAGCAGGAATTGAGCAGCTTAACCAATTAGTGTTATCTTTATCAATTGCTCAAAAACCAGTAAATGCTGTTCAAGTATCTGCTAGTAGATATTCACGCACTCTGCAAGAAAATACTTATGTAGATCCTCGTAACGAAATTGAACAAACTATTGCGAATATCTGGGAAGAACTCATAGGTATTGAGAAAGTAGGAATTCACGATAACTTCTTTGAATTAGGTGGACATTCTTTATTAGCAGTCCAAACTATTTCTCGCCTCAGAGAAGCCTTTCAGGTCGAATTACCACTACGCACTCTCCTTTTTGATGCGCCAACAGTTAGCGAATTAGCTAATGTCATTGTCGAAAAACAACCACAATCAGAAGAACTTGATGAAATCGCCAAACTATTAGCAGAAGTAGAAAATCTTTCCCTTGAAGAACTCCAAAAACAAATAGCTCAAGAATCACCAGTTAGTTAAATCAACTTTAATTTTGTATGCCATAAAAATATGGAATTCAGCATCCTCTACTTTTCCGGCGACGGCTCAACAACAGAATTAGATAAATATAAACTGTTACTAGAAACAGCTAAATTTGCCGATCAAAATGGGTTTACAGCCCTATGGACTCCCGAACGTCATTTTCATCCTTTCGGGGGTTTGTATCCAAATCCTTCGGTAATTAGTGCAGCTTTAGCAATGATAACTAAGAACATTCAACTCAGATCAGGTAGTGTTGTCATGCCATTACAACATCCTGTTAGAGTTGCTGAAGAATGGGCAGTAGTTGATAATTTATCTGGTGGTAGAGTTGGACTTTGTTTTGCACCTGGTTGGCACGCCGATGATTTTTTATTACGTCCAGAAAATTACACTGAACGTAAAGAAGTTATGTGGCGTGACATCGAGATTTTACAAAAACTCTGGCAAGGTAAAGAAAATGAATTTGTTAATGGTTCAGGTAATAAAGTTAAGGTAAAAACATTTCCTCGACCGATACAACCTCAAGTACCAATTTGGGTTACTTGTCAAGCAGATGCTACATTTATTGGTGCAGGTAAAATAGGTGCTAATGTTTTAACTTCTTTGTTGTATGCAACTATTGATGATTTAGCCCAGCAAATATCCCTGTATCGTCGAACTGTGGCAGAACATGGACATGATCCCAAAAGTTGCAAAGTTTCTTTAATGATGCACACCTATATAGGAGAGAATGAACAATTAGTTAAGGAACAAGTAAAGCAACCTTTTTGTAATTATCTAAAAACACATTTTGGCTTAGTTGAAACCTTAGCTAAACGCATCAATTTTCAATTCAATCCTGAAAGTTTTACAGAAGAAGACCGACAACAGCTTTTAGAATTTGCTTTTGAGCGATATTTCCAACAAGATAGAGTGTTAATTGGTACACCAGAAAGTTGTCGTCAAACAATTGCTCGCTTAACAGAAATGGGCGTAGATGAAATAGCTTGTCTGGTTGATTTTGGATTGGAATTCGATACGGTAATGACAAGCTTGAATAAATTAACAGATTTTAAGCAAAACTATCAGTCAATAAAAGACGCAAGTAAATATTCCAGTCTCAGCTTATTTGGGTGATTCATTATGAAAGATATAAATGAAAGAATTGCCGCCTTATCCCCTGAACAACGAGCATTGTTTGAAATGCGGCTGAAGCAAAAAAATTTACAGATTAAAAAATCAACATCAATTCCGAAAAGAACAGCATCGGATATTTTAACTTTATCGTTAAGTCAAGAGAGGTTGTGGTTACTGCATCAACTACAACCAGATACACCTTTATATAATGAATCTAGTTTGTTGCATTTAACAGGTGTGCTTAATACTATAGCTTTACAAAAAAGTATTAATGAAATTATTAAAAGACACGAAATTCTTCGTACTAGCTTTCAAGTTGTAGATGAGCAAACTTTACAAATTATTGATCCTAAAGTTACATTTAAACTAACAAATATTGAATTACCAACCTACTCAGAAACAGAAGTAAATCAAATTGTCACAGAAAAAGCTCGTCAAGCTTTTGACCTGAGCCAAGCACCCCTGTTTCGGGGTATGCTAATTCGTATCAGTGAGCAAGAACATATTCTGCTACTCACAAAGCATCATATTATTTCTGATGGTTGGTCATGGCAAATATTTTATCGAGAATTAGCAGCACTATACCAAGGTTTCTGTCAAAATATTCCGGCAAAATTGCCAGAATTACCCATTCAATATGCGGATTTTGCACGGTGGCAAAAACAAGATTTACAGGAGAAATCCCATCAGCTTAATTACTGGAAGCAAAAACTTAAAGATGCGCCACCGATTCTCAATTTACCAACAGATTATCCCCGTCCTGCACAGCAAAGTTTTCAAGGTGCGCGTACAACTATTATAATTCCACAAATACTAACAGATGCACTCAAATCTTTTAGTCAACAGGAAGGCGTTACCCTGTTTATGGTATTGCTGGCAGCGTTTAAAACCTTACTTTACCGTTACACAGGACAAACAGATTTATCAGTTGGAACACCTGTTGCAAACCGAACCCACAGTGAAATTGAGAATTTACTGGGATGCTTCGTTAACACTTTAGTTCTCAGAACTGATGTATCTGGAGAATTGAGTTTTAAAGAGTTGGTGAAACGAGTCCGCGAGACAGCTTTAGCTGCTTATACTCATCAAGAATTACCCTTTGAACAGCTAGTTAAAGAACTACAACCGGAACGAACATTAAGCCACACTCCTCTATTTCAGGTGATGTTTGTTTTTCAAGATGCACCAATGTTAGTTCTACAAATGCCAAATTTAACCTTAGCTCCCTTAATAATAGATAACGGAAGTGCTAAGTTTGATTTGACGTTATATGTGGAAGATACAAAGCAAGAATTAATTGGATTTTTAGAATATAACACCGACTTGTTTCATGCTGACACTGTTAATAGAATGGTGGGACATTTACAGACTTTATTAGAGGGTGTAGTTGCAAATTCTCAACAAAGTTTGTGTGACTTACCATTGCTTACTGCTAGCGAACGTTATCAATTATTAGAAGAGTGGAATAATACACAAGTTGATTATCCCCAAGACCAATGTATTCATCAATTATTTGAAGCTCAAGTTGAGAAAACCCCTGATGCTGTAGCAGTGGTATTTGACAATCAGCAATTAACATATCAGGAAGTCAACACCAAAGCAAATCAACTTGCTCACTACTTGCAAAAACTGGGAGTAAAACCAGAAGTATTGGTGGGTATTTGTGTAGAGCGATCGCTTGAAATGATAATTGCTATTTTAGCAGTTCTCAAAGCAGGAGGCGCATACATCCCACTAGATCCGGCATTTCCTCAACAGCGTTTAGCTTTAATGTTGGAAGACTCTCAAGCTCTAATTTTGCTATCTCAAAAACATTTAATTGAGAGTCTTTCTACTCACAAAGCTCAAATCATTTGTTTAGATCAAGACTGGGAAAATATCGCTACCCAGGAAATAACCAACCCCAAGGTTAAAGTTAAATCAGATAATTTAATCTACACTATCTATACCTCCGGTTCTACAGGTAAACCCAAAGGTGTACAAATTATTCACAGCAATGTCGTGAATTTTCTCACTGCAATACAGCAAGAATTACACTTAACCCATGCAGATAGTTTACTTTCAGTTACTACCCTATCTTTTGATATTGCTGGGTTAGAAATTTTTCTGCCTTTAATAATAGGAGCTAAGTTAATTTTAGTCAGTCGAGAAGTAGCAACAGATGGCATACAGTTATTACAACAATTAAATAATACTTCTACCACTGTCATGCAAGCTACCCCTGCAACTTGGCGAATGTTATTAGATGCAGGTTGGCAAGGAAAATCACGGTTAAAAGTTCTTTGTGGTGGAGAAGCCTTACCTCAGAATTTAGCTGAAAAATTATCCTCACGATCTGCACAACTTTGGAATTTATACGGACCAACTGAAACAACTATTTGGTCTACAATTCATCAAATTCAAGATCCTAAACAAACAATTCCTATCGGTCGTCCTCTGGCTAATACCCAAATATATATTTTAGATAAATCTTTACAACCTGTACCTGTAGGCGTTACTGGAGAAATATATATTGGTGGTGCTGGTGTCGCACGGGGTTATTTTAACCGACCAGAGTTAACTCAAGAAAAATTTATTGCTAACCCTTTTAGTGATAACCCAGGAGAAAAATTATATAAAACAGGTGACTTGGGTCGTTATCTTGCCAATGGAGAAATTGAATATTTAGGACGCATTGACTATCAAATAAAAATGCGCGGTTTTCGTATTGAATTATCAGAGATTGAAACCATTATTAATCAACATTTATCAATCCAGACAAATATAGTAGTTTTAAGGGAAGATACACCAGGAAATAAAACTTTAGTAGCTTATCTAACTTTACAACCAGAACATTCATTAACAATTGAAGAATTACGTCGTTTTCTAGAATCGCAACTACCGGGTTACATGATACCCTCTGCTTTTGTGATTCTAGAGACACTGCCATTAACACCAAATGGCAAAATAGATAGAGCATCTTTACCAGCACCAGACCCTACAAAACTTATACAATCATCTCATTTTGTCGCCGCTTCCACTCCCATAGAAAATAAACTGGCTGAAATTTGGATGGAGGTACTTGGTATTAACAAAGTCGGTATTCATGACAATTTCTTTGAGTTGGGTGGACATTCTTTATTAGCTACTCAGGTAATTTCCCAAGTGCGAAAAGCATTAGGGGTAGAAATACCACTATGTTATTTATTTGCAACACCCACAGTAGCTGGACTTGCCAAACATATAGAAAAGGCAATTAATGAAAAAACAGAATTAAATTCATTGCCTTTAATACCTGTTGACAGAAATACAGAATTATCTCTATCTTTTGGACAGCAAAGATTGTGGTTTATTCATCAATTAGACCCTGAATCAACAGCCTATAATGGTTATGATATGGTGAGGCTGGAAGGATTATTAAATGTTCCAGCACTAGAAGAAAGCATTAACGAAATTGTGCGGCGACATGAAATTTTACGGACGTGCTTTGCAGTTTTTGAAGGGAGACCAATTCAAAAAATTATTTCTGAATTGAGAATACCTTTACCAATTGTAGATTTACAGCACTTACCAGAAATTGAAAGGGAAAAAGAAGTGCAAAGGTTAGAGGTAGAAAATGCCCAGATACCTTTTGATTTGTCACAAGCACCATTACTGCGGTTTGTGTTATTACGTCTCACCCAAGAAGAACACATTTTGTTGGTGACAAACCATCATATTATCTCTGATGCTTGGTCAGCAGCAGTGTTAATTAAAGAGGTATCAATACTTTATCAAGCCTTTGCAACTGGTCAACTTTATCCTCTACCAGAATTACCAATTCAATACGCTGATTATGCAGTTTGGCAACAACAATGGTTACAGGGTGAAAGACTTGATAATCAATTAAATTACTGGAAAAAACAGTTAGAAAATGCTAAAATAATTTTAGAATTACCAACAGATAACCCGCGCACCCAAGTACAAACTGCTTTAGGTAAAAAACACTCTTTTACCCTATCTTCAACCCTATCTAATAAGCTAAAATCTCTCAGTCAGCAAGAAGGAGTTACTTTATTTATGACTCTGCTGACAGCTTTTAATACCTTGCTTTACCACTATACACAGCAAGAAGATATACTTGTAGGTTCTCCTATTGCTAACCGTAACCGCAATGAATTAGAAGGGTTAATTGGCTTTTTCGTCAACACTTTAGTATTACGGACTAACCTTGCTGATAAACCTACTTTTCGAGAGTTATTACAACGGGTAAAAGAAACTGCTCTAGAAGCTTATGCACACCAAGATTTACCTTTTGAAAAGTTAGTATCAGAACTACAACTAGAACGAACTTTAAATTATTCACCGCTATTTCAAGTATGGTTTGTTCTCCAAAATACACCCAAATCAGATTTGAAATTAGCAGGTTTAAACCTGAGCATTTTAGAAAGCGAAAGTGGCACGGTTCGTCATGATTTAAAGTTGCAATTAACAGAAACACCCGAAGGGTTACAAGGTTTCTTTGAATATAAAACTGATTTATTTCATGCCACTACTATTAACCGTATGGCAGTTGTTTTAGAAACACTACTCCTAACTGTTTTAGAAAAACCTGATATTCAACTTGACCAACTTGTAAAAATATTACAGGAAACAGAAAAACAACAGCAAATTCGCCAAAATCAAGAATTACAAAAAAACCGGATTCAGAAATTAGGCAAAATAAAACGCAAGGCAATTACTGGCGAAAATTAACCATAGTTAGATATCAAGAATATGAATTTAAAAACATTCAAAAGAAAATCAATTACAGTATCTTCGGAAAATTTAGTAACTACTAATTTCCTGCAACATACTCAACCGCTACCTTTGGTCATTCAACCTGCGGTAGATGGCGTAAATTTAGTTAATTGGGCAAGCAGTAATCGTGACTGGATAGAGAAGCAATTAATTCAATATGGAGGTTTGCTTTTTAGAAACTTTCCAATTAATAGCTATAACGAATTTGCTAATTTTATGCAATCTGTAGCTGGTGAATTGATAGAATATTCTTATCGTTCAACTCCGCGTAGTCAAGTTGATGGTAAGATATACACATCAACAGAATATCCACCAGATCAATCAATTCCTTTACATAATGAAATGGCCTATTCTCTAAATTGGCCAATGAAAATCGCCTTCTTTTGTGTCAAGGCAGCAGAACAAGGTGGAGAAACACCAATTGCTGATAGTCGGAAAGTATTTCAACGAATAAATCCAGAAATCAAAGAGAAATTTATTCAGAAAAAAATTATGTATGTCCGTAATTACGGACAAGGAATTGATTTACCTTGGGAAACTGTATTTCAAACTGATGATAAAGCTAAAGTCAAAGCTTATTGTCAATCTTCTGGTATTGAATTTGCATGGCTGGGTGGCAATGAACTGAGAACCCGCCAAGTTTGTCAAGCTGTTGCTACCCATCCTCAAACTGGTGATTTAGTTTGGTTTAATCAAGCACATTTATTTCATATCTCCAGCTTAAAATCTGAAGTCCGTCAATCCTTACTTACCGTGCTAAATGCTGAAGAATTACCACGTAATTCTTATTATGGAGACGGTTCAGAAATCGAAACATCTGTGTTAGAAGAAATTAATCAAATCTATGAGCAAGAAACAATCACATTCTCTTGGCAGGAAGGAGATATTTTATTGCTAGATAATATGTTGGTTGCTCATGGACGTAAGCCATTTACAGGCGCAAGAAAAGTTTTGGTAGGGATGGCACAACCTTATACAGTTTAATAGTGGAAATAAATTTAATTAGAGATAAATTATGCAAACTCTATCAATACAAGGCTTTGAAATTTCACCGCAACAAAAACGCTTATGGTTATTACAGCAAGAAACTAACCATCAGCCATATCGGGTGCAGTGTGCAGTTTTAGTAGAGGGTAATATTGAATATACAATTTTAGAAAAATCCATATACAATGTTTGGGCTAAATATGAAATTTTACGTACTAGCTTTCCTACAGTTGCAGGAATGGCAGTTCCTTTGCAAGCCATTGGAGAGGAAGTGTCTATCAAGTTGAACTATTATGATTGGCAGAATTTAGATACAGAACAACAACAAATTAAAGTTAACACCTTATTTCAAGAACATAATAAATTATATTTTGATTTACAAAAAGGCTTTACTAGCCAGATTGATATCATTCAACAATCTGGAACTCAATATTTTTTACTAATAGCAATATCAGCTATTTGTTCAGATAGAATATCCCTGCATCATCTTTTGTATGATATTAGTGTCACTTATGATGCTTATGTACAGGAACATGAACTGGAAGATACACCTTTACAATATGCGGATATTGCTGCTTGGCAAAATGAGTTATTAATTGGAGAAGAAGCAGAAACCGCAAGAGATTATTGGCACAATCAAAAAGTGTCTAGCTCTCTGATAGAAAAATTACCACACGAAAAGAAAGTTAACCAAATACCAATCTTTGAACCCAAAGTTATCAGCATCAATTTTGATCCTGCTATTACAAATAATATTGCTCTTTTATCACAAAAAAACTCTGTTGATATTTCAAAAGTTTTAATGGCTTGCTGGCAAATTTTACTATGGCGTTTGACTAACAAATCTGAAGTCGTTTTAGCTTTGTCTTGTGATGGCAGAAATTATGAAGAATTACAGCCAGCAGTTGGTTTATTAGCTAAATATTTACCGATTCGTATTCAAATACAAGAAGATAATATACTTGCTGATATATTAAATCAGTTCGATAAGCAATTAACTGAACTAAGTCAATGGCAAGACTTTTTTAATTCCGAAGATTTCTTTGCTGAGACTAAAGATACTCAGGAATCATCATTTTCACCTTTTGCTTTTGAATTTGTATCCCAGCCAAATCAATATTTTACTGGTGGTTTATCTTTCTTGATTCAAAAAATATATAGCTGTGTTGAAAGCTTCAAGGTTAAACTATTATGCTGGCAACAAAGCGATTCACTCACAGCAGAATTACACTATGATGCTAACTTATTTGAGCAAAAAGATATTGAAAGATTAGCAGCACAGTTTCAGACTTTGCTAATAAGTGCAATTAAAAATCCAGAGACTAAAATTGCTCAACTAGAAATCCTGTCTCAACAAGAACGCTACCAAATATTAACCGGATTTAACAATAATAAAACGCTTGTTCCTCCATACCAGTGCATTCACCATTGGATTGAAACACAAGTAAATAAAACACCAGATAATATTGCAGTTGTTTTTGGTAATCACCATTTAACTTATCAAGAACTAAATATCAAAGCTAACAACTTAGCTCATCATTTAGCATCATTAGGAGTTCAACCGGAAACAGTTGTTGCTGTCTGCGTTGAACGTTCTTTAGAGATGATAGTTGGTATTCTTGGCATTCTCAAAGTAGGTGCAGCCTATTTACCTATAGAACCTTTATTACCTGAACAAGCATTAGCTTTTAGATTACAAGATGCTCAAGTATCTGTTTTATTAACTCAGACACACCTGTTAGAAAAAGTTGATAAATTGCCTTTAGTTGCTGAAAATAATATCAAGGTATTGTTTGTTGATGACACGTTTTTACAATCAAAAAGTATTCACAAAAACCTCTCTCCAAACCTCTCTCCTACAAGGAGAGAGGCTTTAAATCCCCCATTCCCTCATAGGGAAGGGGGGCTAGGGGGGTTAAGTTATTCAGACTTATTGCTCTCAGAAAATACTGTTAAAACATCCTCTGATGAAGAAATTAATGATTTAGGAATAGCTAATTTTAACTCTCCTAATTCTGAGAATTTAGCTTATGTCATATACACCTCTGGTTCTACGGGTAAACCCAAAGGTGTTGTAGTTGAACATCGGCAAATAGTCAACTATGTTAACGGTATTTTAGAAAACCTAAATTTACCAGATGTGGCAAATTTTGCTATTGTTTCTACCTTCGCAGCAGACTTAGGAAATACAGCTATTTTCTCAGCATTATGTACAGGTGGATGTTTACATATTATTGCTGAAAATGTTGCTACTGATCCGGTTGCTTTTGCTGATTATAATTACCGACATTCTCTAGATTGCCTGAAAATAGTTCCTTCCCACTTATCCGCTTTATTATCAGGTTCACATCCCGAAAAACTTTTACCACGTCAGCGTCTTATTCTTGGTGGTGAAGCTGCAACCTGGGATTTGATTAAACGAGTATATGAATTAGTAACAGAATGCAAAATTTTTAATCACTATGGACCAACAGAAACTACCGTTGGTGTACTCACCTATCCGGTGGAAGAAATTTCTAATGATCCAGCATTAAATATAGTTCCTCTGGGTCGTCCTTTAGCCAATACCCAAATCTATTTACTCGATAATTATTATCAACCTGTTCCCTTGGGTGTAATAGGAGAAATATACATTGGTGGTGATAATGTAGCCAGAGGTTATATTAATCAACCAGAATTAACTAATGAGCGATTTATCCCTCATCCATTCAGTAGTGAACCCAGTGCAAGACTTTATAAAACTGGGGATTTAGGACGCTATCAACCTGATGGTAATTTAGAATTTTTAGGTCGAATTGATGACCAAGTAAAATTACATGGTTATCGTATAGAACTAGGAGAAATTGAAGCTGTACTTCGCCAAAATTCCCAAGTGCGAGAGGTAGTTGTAGTTGCGAAAGAAGTACATCCAGGGAAAAACCAGCTTGTAGCTTATATAGTGCCTGAAGGTCATTTAAAACCTGCTGAATTGCGCGATTTCATCAAGCAAAAACTGCCTGAATATATGCTGCCTTCACAATTTGTATCCTTGAAGGCTTTACCGCTAACAGCGAATGGGAAAATTGACAAAAAAGCTTTACCAGCACCAGAAGCAGTTAAACCAGAATTACAAGCTGCTTTTGTTGCACCATGTACACCAGAAGAAATTGCATTAGCCAAAATTTGGGCTGAACTTCTCAATTTAGAGCAAGTTAGTATTCATGATAACTTCTTTGAATTAGGGGGAGATTCGATTATTAGTATTCAGGCGATCGCAAAAGCTAACCAAGTCGGTTTAAGACTCACTCCCAAGCAAATTTTTGAACACCAAACCATTGCTAAATTAGCCCTAGTTGCAGATACTAGCACCAAGACAGATTCAGAACAAGGATTGGTAATTGGTTCTGTACCATTCACACCAATTCAACATAGCTTTTTTGCCCAAAAATTACCAGAAGCGCATCATTGGAATCAATCATTTTTGCTGGAATTACAGCAAGATATTGAGCCTAATATTTTACAGCAATCAATACAGTATTTACTCGCACACCATGACGCACTGCGTTTGCATTTTCAACCTACAACTAATGGTTGGGAATCATTCAATGTTGGTGTTAATTCAGAAATACCATTTACCAAATTTGATTTCTCTCATCTCACCCAAGAACAACAAAAAACATCTATTGAAGCCAAAGCCACAGAATTACAGGCAAGCTTGGATTTATCAAATACTAAATTAGTACAGGTAGCACTATTTGATTTAGGTTCTCAACAAAATAACCGCTTACTAATCATCATTCATCATTTGGCTGTTGATGGTGTATCCTGGCGGATTTTGTTGTCGGATTTGCAAACAGCTATAGAACAACTTCAGCAAAATCAAGAAATTCAATTACCAGCAAAAACCACTTCTTTTAAACAATGGAGTGAACGTTTGCAAGAATATGCAAACACAAAGACGTTACACTCACAATTAGATTTCTGGTGTTCTGATTTAAGAAAACGAGCTTCTTCTTTACCAGTACATTATGCAGGGGGATTAAATACTGTATCTACAAGTAAAACTCTGTCAGTATTTCTTAATGAAACTGAAACACAAGCATTGCTGCAAGAAGTACCAGCCAAGTACCATACACAAATAAACGATGTTTTATTAACAGCACTAGCAAAAACTTTTGCAGAGTGGACAGGAGAAAAAACACTGTTAATCAACTTAGAGGGACATGGACGAGAAGACATCTTTACTGATGTTGATTTATCTCGTACAGTCGGTTGGTTTACTACTATATTTCCCGTCCTGTTGGATTTAGAAAATATTGCCACAGTTGGGGATGCTTTAAAAGCAATTAAAGAACAACTACGTAGTATTCCAAATCGGGGTTTTGATTATGGTGTATTGCGTTATTTATGCAGCGATACTGTTCAATATTTAGCTGCTATGCCTCAAGCAGAAGTGTGTTTCAACTATTTAGGACAATTTGACCAAGTATTACAAGAATCTTCTTTATTCAAATTAGCATCAGAATCAAGTGGTGTAGAGCGTAGCCTTTTAGGAAGTCGCCGCCATTTATTTGATATTAATGGATTTGTGACAGGAGGCTGTCTAAAAATCAATTGGACTTATAGCACAGCAATACATAAAGCAGAAACGGTATTAAGTCTTGCTCAAAGTTTTCTCCAAGCACTGCAAGAAATTATTATTCATTGTCAATCGGCTGATGCAGGAGGTTACACCCCTTCTGATTTTTCTAAAGCAAAGGTAAGTCAAAAAGACCTGGACTTTTTACTGGCAAAAATTAACCAAGGAAGTGAGAAATAAACAATATGAAAGCTGACAACATCCAAGATATTTATGAACTTTCACCACTACAACAGGGTATTCTCTTTCATAGTTTATATGCTCCCGAATCGGCTGTTTATTTTGTCCAGTTATGTTACTCACTGAAGGGCAATTTTAATGTTGTGGCTTTTGCACAAGCTTGGCAAGAAGTAGTCAACCGTCACACTGTTTTACGCACAGCTTTTTATTGGGAAAATCTAGAAAAACCTTTACAAGTTGTGCATCAGGAAGTCAAAATATCACTGATACAGCATGACTGGCAAGATATCAACCCAAATCATCAGTCGCAGAAATTACAGGAATTTTTGCAGCAAGATAGAGCATCCCATTTTGACCTGACACAACCATGTTTAATGCGGCTCCAGTTAATTCGCTGTACTGATGATTCTTACTATTTTATTTGGAGTAAACACCATCTCATCTTAGATGGTTGGTCAACAGCTTTAGTTTTAAAAGAAGTAGTGGAAACTTACCAATCACTTTGTCAAGGTGAAAATTTACCTTTAGTATTGGGTAGTTCTTTTGGAGATTATATAGGTTGGTTGCAACAACAAGATTTTAACCAAGCTAAAACCTTTTGGCAACAGTCCTTAAAGGGAGTGACAGCACCCACACCTTTGATTAATTTAAATGTTGAAAATTCATCAAACCAACTTGAACAATATGATCAGCAAGTAATTAAACTTTCACAAACAACTACTTCAGAATTACAAACTTTAGCTAGACAAAATCAACTAACATTAAATACTTTAGTGCAAGGTGCATGGTCTTTACTTCTCAATCGTTATAGTAGAGAAACAGATGTAATTTATGGTGTAACAGTCTCCGGTCGTCCAGCAGATTTAGTCAAAGCCGAATCTGTGGTGGGGATGTTTATCAATACTTTACCTGTGCGAGTGACAATTAATGGTGAAGAATCTTTGTTATCTTGGTTGAAAAGATTGCAAACACAACTAACAGAAATTCGACAATATGAATATAGTCCACTGGTAGAGGTACAAGGTTGCAGTGAAGTACCGCGAGGTTTGCCTTTATTTGAAAGTATATTAGTATTTGAGAATTATCCCATTGATACTGTGCTAAAACATGGGATTCAAGATTTAGAAATTCAGTCTATTAGTTCTGTTGATAATACTAACTATCCTCTAACAGTAACAGTTATACCTGGTTCTGAGTTAGAACTGAGAATATCTTACAATTGCGATCTGCTTGCAGCAGCGCCTCGCTATCGCTTTCATGCAGATACTATCACTCGGATGCTTGGGCATCTTATAACTTTACTGGAAAATATGATTGCAGATGTCAATCAGTCTCTGGCTTCATTGTCAATGTTGACCAAAGTGGAAAAACATCAACTGCTAGTGGAGTGGAACAATACTCAAGCTAAATATCCCCAGAATAAGTGTATTCATCAATTATTTGAAGAACAGGTAGAAAAAACACCAGATGCAGTTGCGGTAGTTTTTGCAGATAAACAATTAACCTACAGACAATTAAACCAAAAAGCCAATCAACTAGCACATTACTTAGCAAGTTTAGGTGTTAGCACTGGGGTAAATGTTTGTATTTTTCTAGAACGCGGTTTAGAAATGCTAGTGGGATTATTAGCTATCCTCAAAGCAGGTGGTACTTACTTACCATTAGACCCAGCATATCCTCCAGAACGCTTAACTTATATATTGGCAGATGCTCAAATATCAATTTTATTAACACAACAAAATTTATTAACGGTCTTACCAAAAAACCAAACTCAAATTCTGTGCTTAGATAAAGAATGGGAAAAGATTTCTCAGCAGTCTCAAGAAAACTTAGTTAATAGAAACACAACCCAAAACCTAGCTTATATAATTTACACTTCTGGTTCTACAGGTAAACCAAAAGGTGTACAAATACCTCATCAAGCTGTGGTTAACTTCCTGATTTCTATGCTGGAAAAACCAGGGCTAACAGACCAAGATACAATCTTATCTATCACGACAATTACTTTTGATATCGCTGTTTTAGAACTTTTTCTTCCTCTAATTATTGGTGCGCGGTTAGTCATAGTTAGCCGTGAAATTGCCACAGATGGCAGTCAATTATTAAAGTGTTTGGTAAACTCTGGTGCTACTGTTATGCAAGCAACACCAGCAACTTGGAAACTACTTTTAGAATCTGGGTGGCAGGGTAGTCCAAACTTGAAAATCCTCTGTGGTGGAGAAAATTTATCCCAACAAATAGCACAAAATTTAGTAGAAAAATGTGCTGCTGTGTGGAATATGTATGGACCCACAGAAACTACTATTTGGTCTACTCTCTACAAACTTGATATTCACAAACAGCAAGTATTAATTGGTCGTCCCATTGCCAACACACAAATTTATGTTTTAGATGACAATTTACAACCAGTACCTATAGGAGTAATAGGTGAACTTTATATTGGTGGTGATGGTTTAGCGAGAGGCTATCATAACCGTCCAGATTTAACAGATAAAAAGTTTATTCCCAATATTTTTAGTACAGAAACAAAAGCACGGCTATATAAAACTGGTGACTTAGTTCGCTATCTGACCGATGGGAATATTGAGTTTTTAGGACGCATTGATAACCAAGTAAAAATTCGCGGTTTTCGGATTGAACTGGGAGAAATTGAAGCGTTACTGAGCCAACATCCAGAAGTAAAAGAAACTGTAGTAGTAGTGAGAGAAGATAACCCAGGTGATAAAAGATTAGTAGCTTATATTGTTGCTAATGGCATTCTGCAAACTTCGGAAATTCGCAACTTCTTAAAAGACAAGCTGCCAGATTACATGATACCTTCAGCATTTGTGCAGCTTGACACCCTTCCACTTACACCAAATGGAAAAATAGACCGCCGAGCCTTACCAGCACCAGATAAAAGCAACTTAGAATTAAAAAATTTCTTTGTTGCACCTCGTACCGCCGTTGAGGAAATCTTAGCAGGAATTTGGAAAAAAATACTTCACGTTGAGCAAGTAGGTATTCATGATAATTTCTTTGAACTTGGTGGACATTCTCTATTAGCCACTCAAGTTATTTCTCGCATTCGTGAAACCTTCCGCATAGAATTACCTTTGCGTTATTTATTTGAATCGCCAACAGTAGAGAAATTAGCACAAAAAATTATTGCCCAAGAAGCCAAACCAGGAATCACAGAAAGAATGGCTCAAATCCTCAAACAGCTTGATGGTATGTCTGATGAGGAAGCAAAACAAGCATTACAAAACCGCAAAACCGCAAAGCAGTAAAAGAGGTGAAAGCATAATGGATTTATCTGCTGAAAAACTGGATCTTTTGGCGTTATTACTGGAAGAAGAAGATATCGAATATACACCAGTTCAAACAATTTTGCCAAGAAAAAACACTGACAAATTAGAGCTTTCTTTTGCTCAGAAACGCTTGTGGATTTTAAATCAATTAGAGCCTGGTAATCCCTTTTATAATATTCCTGCTGCCATCAAACTAAAAGGTAAGCTAGATATAGACGCTTTGGAACGTAGTTTTAATGAAATTATCCAGCGTCATGAGGTTTTACGTACTAAATTTAACGTTATAGATGGACAACCTATTTTAGAAATAGTCCCACAACAAACTATAAATTTACTAATAGTAGATTTAAGAGAAATTGCCATAACAGAACGTGAAGCAAAGGTACAAAGTTTAGCTGATGCTAAATTTAGGAAACCTTTTAATCTTGCATTTGAAGCACTTTTACGTGGTACTTTGTTGCAATTAGATGAAGCTGAATATATTTTACTGTTGACAATGCACCATATTGTTAGTGATGGTTGGTCAACGGATATATTAATCAGGGAAGTAGCAGCAATTTATGAATGTTTCACTCAGGGTAAACCTTCCCCGTTACCGCAATTAACTATTCAATATACAGACTATGCGATTTGGCAACGAAAATGGTTACAGGGCGAAGTTTTAGAAACTCAAATCAATTACTGGAAGCAACAACTAGCAGGTAGTTTACCTATTTTAGAATTACCTACAGATAGACCACGCCCAAAGATTAAAACTTACCAAGGAGCAAAACAATATTTTCAACTATCTCCAGAAATTTCTCTGGCTTTAAAAACCTTGAGTCAAAAACAGGATTGTACTTTATTTATGACCCTGCTGGCAGCTTTCAAGGTGCTATTATATCGCTACACAGGTCTGGAAGATATTATAGTTGGTTCACCTATTGCTAATCGTAATCGGGCAGAAATTGAAAGCTTAATTGGCTTTTTTGTGAATACTTTGGTATTGCGAACTGATTTATCAGATCATTTTACATTTGTAGGATTATTAAATAGAGTCAGGGAAACTACGTTATCAGCCTATGCTCATCAAGATTTACCTTTTGATGTATTAGTAGAAGAATTACAACCCCAACGTGACTTGAGCCATACCCCCCTGTTTCAAGTGATGTTTGTTTTGCAAAATGCGCCAATTTCGGCAGTAGAGTTATCAGGCTTAACTGTAGAACCTTTAACAAGTGAAAATGGTAATGCTAAGTTTGATTTAACTCTGGTAACAGAAGAAACTGATTCAGGAATTAAGGTAGGTTGGGAATACAATACCGATTTATTTAACGCTGAAACTATCACCTGCATAGGGGAGAATTTTCAAACTTTACTTGAAGGTATTGTTGCCAACCCCCAGCAGAGAATTACAGAACTATCTTTATTAACACAGCAACAGCAACATCAATTATTAGTAGATGGGAATAACAACCAATCAGAATATGATTTAGATAAATGTATTCATCAACTATTTGCAGAGCAGGTAGAACGGACACCTAATGCTGTAGCAGTGGTTTTTGGAAAGCAACAATTCACTTACCGAGAATTAAATAATCAAGCAAATCAATTGGCTTGCTATTTACAAAAAATAGGTGTTAAACCTGATGTATTGGTAGGAATTTGTGTAGAGCGTTCCTTAGAAATGGTAGTAGGACTACTAGGGATTCTCAAAGCTGGTGGTGCTTATCTTCCACTCGACCCCAATTATCCCCAAGAACGCTTAGAATTTATGGCTAAAGATGCCGATATATGGGTATTATTAACTCAGGAAAAGTTAGTTAATTTATTTCCTCAACACCAAGCAGAGATTATTTGTTTAGATTCTTGTGAAGTGATAAATCCTGATATTCTCTGCGTCTCTGCGTCTCTGCGTGAAGTACAGCCTGATAACTTAGCTTATGTTATTTACACATCAGGTTCAACCGGAAAACCCAAAGGTGTGATGATTTCTCACCGCGCTCTTTGCAACCATACTTTATGGATGCAGTCAGCATTTCCCTTAACTGAATCAGACAGAGTTCTGCAAAAAACGCCTTTTAGTTTTGATGCTTCTGTGTGGGAATTTTACGCACCATTAGTAGCAGGTGGTAAGTTAATCTTAGCTAAACCAGATGGACATCAAGATACAGCTTATCTTGTAGATTTAATTGCTCAAGAAAACATTACTATTTTGCAATTAGTTCCCTCTCTATTGCGAGTGCTGTTAAAGGAGAAGAATCTCAAAAATTGTCACAGCTTGCGACGGGTATTTTGTGGAGGTGAAGTATTAACCTTTGACTTACAAAATAAATTATTTCAGATTTTACCTAATGTAGAACTGTGTAATTTATATGGTCCAACTGAAGCAACCATAGATACAACATATTATAAATGTAAATACGAGGATAAACGTCCCATTGTACCAATTGGCAGAGCGATCGCTAATACCCAAATATACCTCTTAGATATCCACCTGCAACCTGTTCCTATTGGTGTACCAGGGGAAATTTATATCGGTGGTGCAGGTTTAGCTAGAGGTTATCTCAATCGTCCAGATTTGACAGCAGAAAAATTCATTACCAATCCTTTTCTACCTAATAGCAAACTATATAAAACAGGTGATTTAGCTCGTTATCTTCTAGATGGAAATATAGAGTTTATTGAGCGCATTGATGGTCAAGTTAAACTGCGGGGTTTTCGGATTGAACTAGGAGAAATAGAAACACAATTAAACCAGCACTTACAAGTTAAACAAGCTGTAGTTTTAGTGCGGGAAGATGTACCGGGGGAAAAACGCTTAGTAGCTTATATTATACCTGATCAAAAACACTCACTTACAGTTAGTGAACTGCGTAATTTCTTAAAGCAGAATTTACCTGACTATATGATACCAACAGTATTTATATTGTTAGATAATCTGCCATTTTTACCCAATGGTAAAATAGACCGCAAAGCACTACCAGCACCAGATAAGGCTAGACCTGATTTACAAGCTGTTTTTGCAGCACCACGCACTCAAACAGAAGAAACTCTGGTACGAATATGGTCTGAAGTTCTCCGGTTAGACAATGTGGGGATTAATGATAACTTTTTTGAGTTAGGTGGAGATTCAATTCTCAGTCTACAGGTGATTGCTAAAGCCAATCAGGCTGGCTTACAACTAACTCCTAAACAGATTTTTGAATATCAAACAATTGCCGATTTAGCATTAGTAGCAAGTACAAATAAAAAAATCTTCATTAAACAAGGCATTGTTACAGGTTCTCTCCCCTTAACTCCTATTCAAAATTGGTTTTTTGACCAGGAACTCCTTGATTATCATCATTGGAATCAGTCAGTAATGTTAGAGGTTGATCAGACTTGTAACCCTATTTTATTAGAGCAGGTTGTCAAACAATTAATTCTGCATCATGATGCTTTACGCTTGCAGTTTGAAAACACAGAATTTGGTTGGAAATCAATAATTAGTCAACCTGAAAATATATCAAATTTTTCTATTATTGATTTATCAAAATTACCTGAAGATGAGCAGTACCAAGCAATAGAAATCAAAGCTAATGCACTACAAGCAAGCCTTAACTTATCCCAAGGTCAATTAGTAAAAGTTGCTTTATTCAAACTGGGAGATAATCAACCTAATAGACTGTTAATCATCATTCACCATTTAGCAGTTGATGGCATTTCTTGGCGAATTTTACTTGAAGATTTGCAAACTGCTTATCAACAAGTTAGACAGAGTGAAAAAATCCAACTACCAGCAAAAACTACTTCAGTAAAACAGTGGGCTGAAAAACTGCAAAAATACGCCAAATCGGAAACTGTAAAATCAGAAATTAATTACTGGTTATATCAGCATAATCAAAACATTTCTCCTTTACCTGTTGACTATCCTAATGGAGAAAATACTGTAGATTTAGCTTGTACAGTTTCAGTCACTCTCACCCCGGAAGAGACAACATCTTTATTACTTGAAGTCCCAGCAACTTATCAAACACAAATTAATGATATTTTGTTAACTGCTCTGGTACAAACTTTTCAACAATGGACTGCTAACAGTTCACTGTTAGTAAATTTGGAAGGTCATGGACGAGAAGATATCCTAGAAAATGTTGACTTATCCCGTACTGTTGGCTGGTTTACTACTATTTTTCCAGTTTTATTGGATATCACAGCAGTTGTTGAACCAGGAGCAGCATTAAAAACAGTTAAAGAACAATTGCGTAGTATTCCCCACAAAGGTATTAATTATGGAGTTTTGCGTTATCTCAGTGAAAAATCAATTACTGAAAAAGTGCAAACTTTACCAGAAGCAGAAGTAACATTTAACTACTTGGGTCAATTTGACCAAATAATTTCTCAAACATCAATATTTAAACCTGCGCTTGAGTCTACAGGAAATAATCAAAGTCCAAGGGGCAAACGTAACAGTTTACTAGAAGTTAATAGCTTAATTGTAGATGGAAAGTTACGTCTAAATTGGACTTATAGCAAAGCATTACATCAACCAGAAACAGTAGAAAAACTGGCTCAGGAATATCTGGAAAAATTGCGATCGCTCATTCTTCATTGTCTGTCACCCAACGCTGGCGGCTTTACACCCTCAGACTTTCCGCAAATGAATTTTAGCCAAGCAGAACTTGACCAATTAATTGCCGAACTAGACTAAAAAAAGGTAACTATTAATGAATAAAAAGAATATTGAAAATATTTATCCTCTTTCGCCTACCCAACAAGGCATACTCTTTCATACTCTCCACGCACCAGAATCAGGAGTTTATGTAGTTCAAAGCTGTTACACATTTAGCCAATCTATTAACATCGCTGCTTTTAAACAAGCTTGGCAACAAATCATCAATCAGCACCCAATTTTACGCACTTATTTTCACTGGAAACAGCATAAAGAGCCGTTTCAAGTAGTACATAAATCTGTAGAATTACCTTGGCAGCAACAGGACTGGCAAAACTTATCTGTCACTGCACAATCAGAAAAATTAACAGCATTCCTAGCAGCAGATCGCCAACAAGGGTTTGATATTTATCAACCATCTTTAATGCGGTTGATATTGATTCAAATAGCTCCAAAAACTTATCATTTTATTTGGAGTAGCCACCATTTAATTTTAGATGGTTGGTCTGCGGCTTTGGTGCTACATCAAGTTTTTCAGGCTTACGAAGTATTATGTAAAGGACAAGTTCTCCCATTACCGCGCTCTCGTCCATATCAGGATTATATTGCTTGGTTACAACAGCAAGATTTAGCTAAAGCAGAAGCATTTTGGCGGAAATACCTCAAAGGTTTTACTGCACCGACTCAACTAAAAGTTAATGCTTTTGCTAATTCAATTACAGGATGTGGAGAAAAATCAATTAAGCTATCATCAGCAACAACTACAGCATTACAATCATTTGCACGACAGCACAAGTTGACTTTAAACACTTTAGTACAGGGAGCTTGGGCTATACTCCTGAGTCGTTATAGTGGTGAGGAAGATGTAGTTTTCGGAGCTACTTCCTCTGGTCGTCCACCTGCATTAGTCGGCTCAGATTCAATGGTAGGTTTATTTATTAACACCTTACCAGTGCGTGTACAAACATCTGGGAACAAATTATTAATTTCCTGGTTGCAAAAACTTCAAACGCAACAAATAGAAGCTCAACAATATGAATACAGTCCCTTGGTGCAAGTGCAAGGATGGAGTGAAGTTCCGAGAGATTTGCCTTTATTTGAAACAATTTTAGTATTTGAAAACTACCCTGTAGATGCTTCCTTAAAAGCAAAATCTACAGAGATGCAAATTCATAATGTTTGCTCTACGGAATCAACAAATTATTCCCTTAGTCTGTCAGTAGGAACAAGTACAGAATTAAAGCTAGAGATTTTATATGATCGTAGTCGTTTTCATGCAGAAACTATAACTTGTATTTTAGGTCATCTACAAACATTATTAGAGGGTATAGTTGCTAATCCTCACCAATCTCTATCTTCATTACCTTTATTGACATCAGCCGAAATACATCAACAATTGGTGGAATGGAATAATACCCAAACAGAGTATCCCAAAGACAAGTGTATCCATCAATTATTTGAGGAACAGGCAGAAAAAACACCAGATGCAGTAGCGGTAGTGTTTGAAAATAAACACATTACCTATCAACAACTCAACCAAAAAGCGAATCAACTAGCGCACTTTTTACAAAAATTGGGTGTAAAACCAGAAATACCAGTTGCCATTTGTATGGAACGTTCCCTGGAAATGGTAATTGGTGTATTAGGAATATTAAAAGCAGGTGGTGCTTATGTTCCCCTTGATCCTGCTTATCCACAAGAAAGATTGAAATATATGTTTACCGATGCTGCAATATCGGTAATGCTCACTCAAAATAAATTATTAGCAAAATTGAGTGAATATCAAGAAAAAATTATTTGTTTAGATACTGACTGGGAGAAAATTTCTAGAGAAAGTCCAGCAAATCCCTCAATTAATATACAAGCTAATAACTTAGCTTATGTAATTTACACCTCTGGTTCTACAGGAAAACCAAAAGGAGTAATGATTGAACATCAATCATTAATCAATTTTACCGAAGCTGCTAAAGTTAAATATCAAATTCAAACGGGAGAAAGAATTTTACAATTTGCATCCATTAGTTTTGATGCTGCTGCTGAAGAAATTTATCCTTGTTTAACATCTGGTGCAACACTGGTACTGCGTACAGATGAAATGCTGAGTTCTCTGGCTAAATTTATGGAAAATTGCCGCAATTGGCAAATTACAGTTTTAGATTTACCCACAGCATACTGGCATTTAATAGTTTCGGAATTGGCAAATCACAACTTAACTTTACCAGAGTCATTAAGATTAATCATTATTGGTGGAGAAAGCGCACTTCCTGAAAAAGTTGCAATTTGGCAAAAGCAAGTAGGTACTTATCCTCAGTTAATTAATACCTATGGTCCAACAGAAACAACCGTAGTTGCCACTTATTGTAATTTAACTACAACACAAATAAATGGGCAAGAAGTACCAATTGGTTGCTCTATTAATAATGTTCAAATATATATCTTAGACCAGGACTTACAACCCTTACCTGTGGGTATACCTGGTGAAATCTACATTGGTGGTGCAGGTTTAGCAAGGGGTTATTTAAACCGTCCTAAATTAACAGATGAAAAGTTTATACCCAATCCTTTTTTACCTGATGCCAAACTATATAAAACAGGAGATTTAGCTCGTTATCTTCCCAACGGTAATATTCAATTTATTGGACGTATTGATAATCAAATAAAACTGCGCGGTTTTCGGATTGAACTAGGAGAAATTGAATCTGTTTTAATTCAACATCCATATATTCAAGAAGCAGTAGTTACAGCGCGACAAAATACCTTAGTAGGCTACATAGTTGCTGATTCTCAAAACATACCCAGCAACAGCGACATTCAAAACTTCCTCAAAGAAAAGTTGCCAGAATATATGGTTCCTAGTGGATTTATTTTCTTAGAAAGTCTGCCACTGACAACTAATGGCAAAATTGACCATAAAGCCTTACTCGCAGCAGATACGGCTATAACAGAAAGGGAAAAGCTATTTAAAGAAGCACGAAATTCCTTAGAGAAGGAATTGCTAACAATTTGGCGTGAAATTTTGCACCTTCCCCAAATTAGTATTGATGAAAACTTTTTTGATTTAGGTGGACATTCTTTATTAATAGTTCAGTTATTTGCCCGTATCCGTTCTACTTTCAAAATAGATTTACCCCTACAAACTTTATTTGCTGCACCGACTATAGAAACTCTCGCAGCACAATTAGAAATAGCCCGTCAAGCTAAATTATCCTCAACAATTACTCTTACTAATTCTACCTTAGACCTCAAAACTGAAGCATTTCTTGATCCCACAATTACAGTTGAGGGTAAATCAATAGAATACACCAATGAACCAGCTTGTATATTTCTCACAGGTGCAACAGGTTTCTTAGGTGCTTTTTTACTCGACGAACTTCTCAAACAAAGTCAAGCTGAAATATATTGCTTGGTACGTGCTAATAGTTTTGCAGAAGGTAAGCAAAAAATTTATCAAGCTTTAACAGCATATTTAATTGGGAATGAATCACAAAGTTCTCGCATTATTCCAGTTCTAGGAGATTTATCTCAACCGCTTTTAGGTATTTCCCCAGCACAGTTTACAGCACTAGCTCAAAAAATAGATGTTATTTACCATAATGGTGCATGGGTACATCATACTTATCCATATTCCACACTCAAAGCAGCTAATGTGTTAGGTACGCAAGAAGTTTTAAGATTAGCTGGTGAAATCAAAATCAAACCAGTACATTTCATTTCAACTATTAGCGTTTTTTCTGCACCTATGGGTTCTGGAGTACATCCAGTTCAAGAACAGTCTAATCTTGATGATTTTCCCATACCAGAAGGTGGTTATACCCAAAGTAAATGGGTTGCAGAAGAGCTAGTTAATATTGCAAGTAAACGTGGCTTACCAGTTTCTATTTATAGACTAGGAAGGGTATCAGGACATAGCAGAACAGGTGTATTTAATCCTAATGACTTTTTTTATCGCTTACTTATTGGCTGCATTCAATTAGGAAAAGCGCCTAATGTAGAATATTTAGAAAATCTCGCTCCTGTAGATTATGTCAGCAAAGCCATAGTTAATTTATCCCAACAACAACAATCTTTAGGAAAAGCTTTTCACTTACTCAATTCTCATTATCTCGATTTAAATATGCTATTCAATAGCATTCGTGAATTTGGTTATCCACTACAAGCAATTTCTCAAGAACAGTGGTATGAAGAATTAGTAAAAATAGCAGAAAATTATCTAGATCATCCTTTATATCCATTGATACCATTTTTCATGCACTCCCATCAAACTAAAAACTTAAAAATCTTAAAATTTGATTGTGAGCAAACATTAAATGCACTGGCTCACAGTTCCATTTGTTGTCCAAAAGTAGATGGAAACCTGTGCAAAACCTATATCTCACACTTGATTAGTAGTAGTTTAGTCCAAAAACCACAAAACCTGCAAATTTCTGTAAATTAATTCACATCCTGAAAACTATCATGAAGAAAAAATTCTTTAGCTTACAACAAACCTTATATCCTACCGAAATTGTACCTCAAAATACACCAGAAAATTACTTGTCTCAATTCATTAACAATTATAATACTAGGACAAAAACATCAAAACAAATTACACAATACTATCGAGCTACTTTAGCTGATAGCCGCAATCCCTATGGGTTTAGTTTGCCATTGAAAGAGCTTTGTTATCCCATTGTCGCGCAAAAATCTTTAGGTTCAAGAATTTGGGATGTTGACGGTAATGAATATATAGATTTGGTTATGGGATTGGGTATCAATCTCTTTGGACATAACCCATCTTTTATTAAACAAGCTTTACTTGAACAACTAGAACAAGGTATTCAAATTGGACCACAAACAGAATTAGCTGGTGAAGTTGCGGAGTTAATCTCCGACCTGACAGGAATGGAAAGAGTAACTTTTAGTAATACAGGCACAGAAGCAGTAATGACAGCAGTTCGTATTGCTAGAGCCGCAACAAAGCGTTATAAAATAGCCATCTTTTCTGGTTCATATCATGGTCATTCTGATGGAACTTTAGTAAAGTTGCAAGAATTAGATGGAAAATTGCAAACAGTTCCTTTAAGTTGTGGAGTTCCAAAAAGTATTGTTGAAGATGTGTTGATTTTGGATTATGGAAATCCTCAATCATTGGAAGTAATCAAAGCTCATGGACAAGAATTAGCTGCTGTTTTAGTTGAACCTGTACAAGATGGTTGTCTCGATTTACAACCAAAAGAATTTCTGCATCAATTGCGGCAATTAACCACAGAGTTAGGTATAGTTTTGATTTTCGATGAAATGATTACTGGGTTTAGAATTCATCCAGGTGGAGCGCAAGCATGGTTTGGTGTTCAGGCAGATATAGCTACTTACGGAAAAATTGTCGGTGGAGGAATGCCAATTAGTGTGATTGCTGGTAAAGCTGTTTATATGGATAAAATTGATGGCGGTATGTGGAACTATGGAGATTCTTCTTTTCCCCAGGTAGAAACAACATTTTTTGCAGGTACATATTGTAAACATCCTTTATCTTTGGCAGCAGCAAAAGCTGTACTCAAGTATATGCAATTTCAAGGTTCTCAGTTGCAAACAAAATTGAATCAAAGAACAGCAGAGTTTGTAAAAACTTTAAATGATTATTTTGCCGTTGCCGGTTTACCTATCAAAATGACACATTTTGGTTCTTTATTTGGTCCTGCTAGTTCTGGAGTGTCAGCAAATTCCAATACGGATTCAAGAATAGGTTTAAGTTTATTAAACTATCATTTAATTCATAAAGGTATCTTGAGTAGAGGTAGCAGCGGTTTTTTATCTACTGCTCATACCGATGAAGATATTAATTACATCATTCAAGGTGTTAAGGATAGTATCAGTGAATTGGCTTCAGGAGAATTATTGTAATTGGCAAAATAATCTTGTGTAAAACTTTTGTGTAAAACTTGATGAATGTGACAGAAAAAACGATTATTTAAGGATACAAAAATCATGAAAATAACGCCTATTGAACGGATTAATCAACCATCAATAACAGAATTTTGTAATAAGTTTGTCATTCCAGACAAACCAGTGATTCTCACTGGAGTTGCTAATGAGTGGAAAGCTTGTGAACAGTGGACACCAGAGACATTTAAATCCATGTTTGGAGATGTAATTGCTCCTTTAAGAGCAAGTGATGATGAAATAGAGGTATTTTTTGGTGGTTTGGCAGAAAAGAAACTAATTTCTATAGCCGATTATATAGACAGTATTTTGTCGGAAACTCAAGATGGTCATAAACGGTTATATTTAGGTAATATTCCCTTTGATTCGCCTATAGCTAAAGCCCATCTTGACAAAATCAGACCGGATTTTGAATTTCCTAATTATTTTCCAGACAATACTGGTAATGATTTACGTCTCTGGATTGGAGGAGCTAATCAAAAATCAACTATTCACAACGACAATTATCATAATCTTAATGCACAGATATTTGGTGAAAAAACATTTTTATTGTTTGCCCCAGAAGAGTATCAAAAATTATATGCTACAAAGATGGATGATGAATTATGGTCAAGTCCTATAGACCCCCAAAAGCCAAATTTATCAAAATATCCATTATTTGATGATGTTACTGGATTAGAAGCTGTACTTGCTCCAGGAGATATACTTTTTATTCCTGCTTTTTGGTGGCATCAAGCACGGTCAATTACACCATCTATCAACGTTAATATGTGGGTTTATACTCATAAAATATGTGAAATTTGGGAACAACATCCTGTTTTAAGCGGAAATATGGCTAATGTTGTTTCGTAAAATATAAACAACCAACAATTAAAGGAAATGATTACATAGTCAGGGGTTGAAGTATATCTTCAGACAAAAAAAGGACACCACATTCTGAGAAAAAAGACACTCATTTCAACCTCTAAGCTCAATTCCCATTTATCCTGGAGGTCGGAGATTTTATGAAAATGTTCATCTCACACAGGAGAAAGGTTTTGGTCGTTGTAATTTAGCCGTTTATTGGAAACGAAAGTATTGCGGTAAGCAAGAACTAGAACCTTGGTATTTATCAACTAATCTCACAGATATATCAACAACTACCAAAATATATGGTTAACGGTTTGGGATTGAAGCTATGTTTAAAGATTGTAAAACTGGGGGTTATAATTTAGAAGGTTTTCAAGCTTCTCCTGATAGACTTGTCCGGATAATTTTATTGATTGCTTTGGCAATGACTTCTGCATGGTTACAAGGTAAAAAACTCAATCTCAAAGACAACAATCTTATGTTTGTCGTTCTTGTGAAAATCAAAGAACTAGAAGAAGACATAGTGATTTTTGGATAGGTTTGTATGGTTCTAGTTGGATAGTTTCTATAAATGAGTGTCAAGAATTGGTCTTGGAAATGATGGCGTTGGTATGGCTACGCCACGCAAGCTATCGCAATAAGCTGCCATTTTATCAGCAGGGGCTGAGGGCTGTGATGCTTATACAACAACCTTTTTAGCTCCTTTGTCGCCCCTCAACCTTTACCCTTACGTCCTATTGGTATACACATTGGTGTTCCTACAACTGGGTCAGCAACAACACGACAATCTAACCCAAACACCTCTTTTACCATTTCCTCATTCATGATTTCTTGTGGTTCTCCAGCAGTAAAAATTCTGCCTTCTTTAACTGCTACTAAATAATCAGCATAACGACAAGCTTGATTTAAATCATGTAACACCATGACAATAGTTCTGTCCTGAAATTGGTTCAACTCATACAACAAATCTAAAACTTCTATTTGATGTGCCAAATCTAAAAAAGTAGTCGGTTCATCTAATAGTAAAATATCCGTATCTTGAGCTAGTGCCATAGCAATCCAAGCGCGTTGTCTTTGTCCACCGGATAAAGTATCTAATGCCCGTTCAGATAACTTGAGTAAATCCGTAATTTCTAACGCCTGTTGAACAATTTTTTCATCTTTCTGGGACCATTGCTGCAACCAATTTTGATAAGGATAACGTCCTTGGGCTACTAAATCTCTGACTGTTAAACCTTCTGGTGCTACGGGACTTTGAGGTAAAATTCCCAATTGTTGGGCTACTTCTTTTGTGGAAAGTTGAAAAATAGATTCTCCATCCAGATATACAGCACCACCACGAGGTTTAAGCAATCGAGCCAAACCTCTTAATAAAGTAGATTTTCCGCAACCATTAGCACCAACTAAAGCACTAATTTTTCCCGCAGGAATCGCTAAATTTAAATCCCAAATAATGGTTGCACCATCATAAGCTAAAGATAAATTTTTCGTTGATAATCCTTTCATAATTGGTAATTGGTAATTGGTAATAAATAATAATCTATTCGCTATCTTCTATGCTCTCTTCAGTGTCACCTGTCACCTACTTTTTTCGATTACGAATTAACAAATACAGAAAAGAAGGAGCGCCAACAGCAGCAGTAACAACGCCACAGGGAATTTCAATAGGTGCAAATAAAGTTCTTCCTAATAAGTCTGCAACGACAACAATCATTCCCCCTAACAGTGCTGAAGTAGGAATCAAACCTTGATGATTTGAACCTACTAACTGTCTGCCTAAATGGGGTGAGATTAAACCGACAAAACCGATCATTCCCGCAGTCGCTACTGATGCACCTGCTAAAGCTACTGCTACCAACAGCAGTAAACTACGCTGCCATTCCACGCGACTACCTAAACTTCTCGCTACATCATCTCCTAAATTTAAAGCGTTCAAATGTCTGGCTAATGTCAACGCCATCGGTACAAGAATAATCAACCAAGGTAAAAAAGAAAATACCTGTTCCCAAGTACGTCCGTAAACGCTACCCGCTAACCACACTAAAGCATCATTGACACTGTAAATGTCACCGAAGGTAATCATTAAACTGGTGAAGGCACTAGCGATCGCAGATAAACCCACACCCATTAAAATTAATAAAATCGGCGAACTGCCATTATTCCAAGCCAGCCAATAAATTAAAGCCGCCATTAACAAAGCACCGCAAAAGGCTGAAAAAGGTAAGGTATAAATAGGTGCGGAAGGAAATAAGACAATAACTGTAACTGCTGCCAAACTTGCCCCAGAATTGATCCCAATAATACCAGGGTCAGCCAAGGGATTGCGTGTTAAACCTTGAAAGATAGTACCAGAAATGGCCAGCGCCATTCCCACCATAAAAGCCACAACGGTACGAGGTAGACGCAGGGTATTAATAACGAATAAATGATCAGGGTTTCCCGTATTTACACCCAATAGAGTTTTAATAATATCTAGGGGAGAGATAGGATATTCACCTCTACCCACATTTATCACCATCGCTACCCCAATCACTGCTAGTAAAAATAACAGCATTATTGGTACACGCCTGTCTATACGAAAAGATATTGCAGAGGAACGAATCACCAACCAATCAACCTTCATTTTTTCACCTTTGATTTAGCCAGATAAACAAAAAAGGGAGCGCCCACCAGTGCAGTCATCACACCTACAGGTAATTCCTGGGGTTTGAGGATGACACGGGCGGTAATATCTGCTATTAACAGTAAAGTTGCCCCCACAACGGCGGAATAATGTAAAATCCAGCGATAATCGGTTTTAATGAAAAATCGGACAACGTGAGGAACGACTAAACCAATAAAACCGATGGGACCAGCAAGGGCTACTGAACTTCCGGCTAGTAAAACTACGCTGACGGCGGTAATAATTTTGATCCAGGCTGTTTTTTGACCTAAACCTTTGGCTACATCGTCACCTAGACTCATGGTAGTAATTTGTCTACCCAAAGCAAAGGCCATTAATAAACCGATGATGACAAACGGTAGTGCGGAAAATAGGACAGGGGTATCTCTACCAGCTAATGAACCAGCTAACCAAAATCTAATTTCTTCTAATGTGCGTTGACTGATGATTAAAATGGCAGTGGTGAGGGAAGAAATTAAAGCTGTCAGTGCTGCACCTGCTACTGTGATATTCAGCGGGGTAGCGCCTCCCTTTCCCAGTGAACCCAGGAAGTAGACTAAAATCGCTGTGACTCCCGCACCCAAAAAGGCCGCTATTGTCAAAGTAGTAACTGATGTACTACCAAACACAAAAATTGTGACAACTACGGTGAGTGCTGCACCGGATTCGATACCCAGAATACCGGGATCTGCTAGGGGATTGCGTGTTAAACCTTGCATTAAGGCTCCAGATACTGCTAGGGCTGCACCGACTAAAATAGCAATGAGCGATCGCGGTAATCTGACTGTTTGAATAACTAAGTGTTGATATGAACCGTCAAAGCTGACAAAGGATGTCAGGATCTTATCTATTGGTATTTCTGCTGCTCCCAATGTGACACTAGATACTAAACAAATAAGCAGCAACAATAAACACGCAACTAAGCTGAATACAGGTTTAGCAGCCGATTTGATCAAAATATTAGGGATCATGAAAATATGAATTGATTCACCTTAACTATTTGCGTGTAGCTATACCTAATTTCACTCCTTCCACCTGTCGCACTTTATCCATCACTGCTACTACTTGTCCGTGATTAACGGCTTCATCTGCATTAAGGATTACCATTAATTGCTTTGATGGTTCTACTTTTTCTCTCACCTGGGCTGCTAATTGCTCTAAACTAACAGCTTCTTTATTCAAAAATATCTTGCCAGTATTATTAATAGTTAATGTTACCTGGGCAGGACGATCTGTTTTTCCCGTAGCAGCTTGAGGTAAATTAACTGGTAAACCCTCAGAACGAGTTAAATACAATGTTGACATGATAAAAAAGGTCAAAATCGCAAAGATCACATCAATCATCGGCACAATGTTAATCTGTGCTGGTATTTCCGGTTCATCTTGTAGACGCATAGGTTTTTTCTCCTCGTTCGTAGCGACGACGGTATAGCAATTCTAAATGACCACCATATTCTTGAATCAAAGCAATTTGCCTTTGATAAAATCCCCGGAAAGTATTAGCAAAAACTAAGGTAAAAATTGCCACAATTAAACCTGTAGCGGTAGAAACCAACGCCTCACTAATACCGCTAGTTACACCCGCCGCTTTAGTTCCCCCAACATCACCAATATTGAGAGAAGCGAAAGAACCAATTAATCCCAATACAGTACCCAATAACCCTAACAAGGGTGCAAGGGCAATAATTGTGTCAAAAATTGTATTAAATCGTTTAAATAACGGTATTTCTGCTTGGGCTTCACTCTCCAACGCCAAGCGAAATTCTTCTGGATTTGGTTCTTCTAACTCTAAAGCCGTCAAAAAAATCCTGGCAATAGGTAAATCTGCATTTTTGCGGAGTGTATCAATTGTACTTACCACATTGTCTTGACGATAGAGATTCAACACATTTCTGACTACCCGTTGCTGACGGGTACTGATTGTTACCCAAAACTTGATCCGTTCAACAATTAGCCCTACCGCCAATACAGAAGACAGTAGCAGCGGCCACATCACCACACCACCTGCTGTAAACAGATTTTTGATATCCATGTCCGATTTTCAAGCCTTTCGATGAAATTTCCTAACGAGTTCAGCAAGTATAGCTGATATAAGTTCTCAACTTAAATTAGAGCAAATGAGAATATATGTCAATCTTTTGCTACATCCTAGAGTCAGGATAAGTTTTAGGTGGGGATGAAAATCGCTGTAATTGTTGTCTAGCAAGAGATTTTGGCTAAAAGCCGCAAATATAAAAACTCAAAATTATTGATTGACATTTGTATATGATTTCTGTTACTCTGCCAAAGTTACTGAAAATTGGTAGCAATAAACTAGGTAGCAATAAATATGAGTTTTTCCAGCACAGCCATAGAGCAACGAGAAAAAGAATTAAAGACACTGACAACCTTTTTGACTTATAGCTTGATTGGCTCTTTGGCTATACATATTGGGTTGCTGGCTTCTGGTATTGGTAGTCTACTCACAAAAGTCCCGGAAGAAGAGCCTGTAGAAATCACTTTTGTTGAAACTCCACCAGAAGAAATAAAACCAATAGAAGAACCTGAACAGCCACAACCTGATGTTGCTGAAAAAACTCAGATTTTGACCGCTTCAAATAGTCAACCTGGTGGTGGTGGTGGTGGCGCTGGTGTATTGAGTATCAACAACAGTTCTTCTACACCCGAATTAAAACCGCAACCACAACAAAACAAGGTAGTAGCTACTAAACCATCTCTTGTTGTTCCATTCCCGAAAATAGAACCTCTCAAACCTTTACCTTCTATACCTAAAGAACCTGTTTCGGAAAAGAAATTAGAACCTCAGTCTCAAGCACCTGAACCCCAAAATATACTTAGTCAAACGTCATCTAGAGATAGCACGACGGTACCAGCATTTTCACAACCCAGCGCCAATTTAAGCAGGTTGCTGGCAGGAATTAGAGATAATCGAGCAAATCAAGAAGTTTCACAACCCTCTCAAGGTACTGCGGGTGGAAATGGTACTGTAACATCAAACTCATCAGGGATTCTTGGTAATGGTGCTGGCGGCAGCGGTAGTGGCAGTGGCAGCGGTAGTGGTAGCGGTAGCGGCAGTGGTAGCGGCAGTGGCAGCGGTAGCGGCAGTGGTTCAAACATTGCAACAGCACCAACAACTCCCAAAATAGAAAGTAAATCTGGTAATGGCCGCGCTGCTTGTCGGGAGTGTAATACAAATTATCCAGATTGGGCGAGGAGAAGAGGAGTAGAAGGCAGAGTTGAAGTAGCTGTTGATACGGATGATAATGGTAATGTTACTAAGGTGCGGTTGTTGAGATCCAGCGGTAACGAGAAATTAGATGCAGAACATTTAGAACGAGCGCAAAAATGGAAACTCAAACCCACGTCAGGGGGTAGACAAGGTGTTAGTATTGGTACTGAATATGCGATCGCAGGTTCTCAACGACATCGCCAACTGCAAGAACGCAAGAAACAAAGAGAAACAGAACAAAGAAATAGTGCATCTACTAACAATGCGAGTAACTCTGTGAGTGAAAAACCCAGACGCAGCAGAAGATTGGTAACATCCGTTAGTGAAAATATTCCTAGAGAATCGAATACAGAAACCAGAAGAATTCGCCGCAGAAGAAATATAGCAGCATCAACAGAATCTACTTCCACTTCATCAGCAACAAAAGGACAGCGTTTGGGAGAAGCTATCAGAAGAAGAAGAAGAACAGATCAAGCTGCAACTTCATCTTCTTCAGGAGAAACAAGAAAAAGAAGACGAAGACGGCAAATAACCCCAGCTTCCTCAGTTAGTACCAATAATGAAAGTAGTCCTAAACCTACCAGACGGCGGCGACGTTTGGAACAACCTGCATCTTCAGAGCAAAATCAGCAACCATCACAATCAGGTGAAAGTAATTAGAGGGTCATTTTGTGTAATTTCGGTTTGTAATAGTTCTAATTCGTTACCGACATTAGACTTTTCTTCTGATGCCATCGTCGGCAAAGAATAACCAAATATCAAAACGCTTAGTAGAGATAAAAAATAATGATTAAAAAAACAATTTTGTTGTCTGTTAAATAATTTTAGAACTCGCAACATTTTTATAGATATACCATCAAAATTTTGTCTAGCTTTGCTTGGATAAAGCATCTGTCATCTGATGTTTTTGATTAAATTTAATAGTCACAGGTGAAAAAAATAGCGGTTACTTTATTCCCGAAGCGACAACCGCAGCAAAAATAGATGCACCATTGCGTGATATTCCTGCATCTGTACAAGTTATACCTAAAGAAGTCTATGAATTTTATTACAAATGAATACAATGTTTATTGCTGCAAAAACAAAATTTGATTATTCTCTAGACTGGCGACAAAAAGCACGAAGATTTTTACCTTTTTTACTTGGTATCATCTTTACTTTGGTGGTGAGCAGTCAAAGTTTTAGTTCAATTCCCAAATCAACAGAAATTCTTTGGGATACTTACGGCATTCCGCATATTTACGGTAATAGCCATCAGAGTGCTTTTAAAGCATTTGGTTGGGCGCAGATGCAAAGTCACGGTAACTTGCTTTTACGTCTCTATGGACAAGCACGAGGAAGGGCGGCTGAATATTGGGGAGAGAAGTATTTAGAATCGGACAAGTGGGTACTGACAATGGATGTACCTAAACGAGCCAATGCTTGGTATGAAGCACAAAATTCTGGGTTTCGCAGTTATTTAGATGCTTTTGCGGCTGGGATTAATGCCTATGCTAAAGAACATCCTGATTTAATTGATGAGCAAGTAAAAGTGGTGCTACCCGTTACACCGCAGGATGTACTCAGTCACCTGCAAAGGGTACTGCTGTATACGTTTGTCGTTGATCCAGGAAGATTGGCAGATATTAATGATACAAAGTCTGCTCCTGGTTCTAATGGTTGGGCGATCGCACCCAAACGTTCTGCTAATAATAAAGCAATGTTGTTGGCAAATCCTCACTTGCCTTGGGGAGATTTATTTTTATGGTATGAAGCACAAATTACCGCACCAGATATTGATGCTTATGGGGCAACACTCGTAGGTATTCCCGTTTTAGCGATCGCCTTCAATGATAATTTAGGTTGGACTCACACCGTTAACACTCATGATGGCTGGGATGCATACGAACTGAAATTACAAAAAGATGGTTATCTTTTCGATAACAAAGTTCGCCCCTTTGAAAAAACAACCTTTTCACTAAAAGTCAAACAAGCAAATGGCTCTTTACGAGAGCAAATATTGTCAGTTAAAAACTCAATTCACGGGCCTGTAATCAGCGATAAAAATGGTAAAGTCGTGGCGCTACGGGTTGTTGGTCAAGATAGTGCTGGCATATTAGAACAGTGGTGGGATATGGCAACCGCGAAAAATCTCACCGCCTTTCAAAAAGTAGTACAACGGTTGCAACTGCCCATGTTTACCATCATGTATGCCGACCGAGAAGGACATATCATGCACCTGTTTAACGGTCTAGTTCCCGTGCGGAAAGAGGGAGATTTTAAATATTGGGAAGGCATTATTCCTGGAGACACATCCAAAACATTGTGGACTAAATTTCACCCTTATCAAGATTTACCAAAAGTAATTGATCCGCCCAGTGGTTGGTTACAAAATGCTAATGATGCACCTTGGACAACTACTTTTCCCACCGCTATCAAAGCAGATAACTATCCAGCTTATATAGCACCACGGGGTCCAATGTATTTCCGCCCCCAACGTTCTGCCAGAATGTTAGCTGAGGATGAAAGTATTTCCTTTGAGGAAATGATTACCTACAAGCATTCTACGCGCATGGAATTAGCAGACCGAATTCTTGATGATTTAATTCCCGCAGCCCGAAAATATGGTAACGAATTAGCAAAACGAGCCGCTGATGTCTTAGCCAAATGGGATAGACAAGCGGATGCAGATAGTAGGGGTGCGGTTTTATTTACTGCTTGGGCAGATAAATTAGATTTTGATAAAGCCTTTAGTCAACCTTGGAGTGAAAGCCAACCACGCACTACACCTGATGGTTTAGCTAACCCTAAAGCTGCGGTTGAATTATTAGAAACAGTAGCAACTGAAGTAGAAAAAAAATATGGCAGCTTAGATGTTAATTGGGGAAAAGTTTTTCGTCTGCGTGCTGGAAAAATAGATTTACCAAGCAACGGTGGTGATGGATATTTGGGAATTTTTCGAGTTGTTAATTTTGCCCCAGAAACAGAGGGACGTTTTCAAGCTGTGGGTGGTGACTCCTTTGTTGCAGCAGTGGAATTTTCTCAACCAGTCCGCGCAATGGCTCTTACCAGCTACGGAAATGCAACTCAACCAGGTTCGTCTCATCTTGGCGACCAATTGCCACTATTCTCTGAGAAAAAGTTGCGTCCAGTGTGGCGAACCAAACAGGAAATTGAGGCTCATTTAGAAGAAAGAAAAGTCTTTTGATGGGGTAAAAATCCAATAATTCAGTAGGGGTTTAGCAATACTAATTAGTGTCAACTTAAGCTCAAATCCTTAAAACTGGAGTTTAGACTAGTTACCGGTGCGAAACTTCAAACCTTTACGGCAATTGATGTACATCAAATATAAAATATAAGCGCACCCACCCAAAACTTGAGCAGGAAATTTATAGTGCATTTGAACTAAATATGTTTCCAAGGCAATGGCGCGAGCGATCGCTCGCGCCATTGCCAGAAAAAATAAATTGATGATATGGCTCCTGAATTCTTACATGATTATGAAACTTGTTTGATTAACTTACCATCTTCCATGTGAATTATCCGGTCAGCAATATCTAAAATTCGGTTATCATGAGTGACAATTAAAATAGCGCAATTCTGCTCCTTTGCTAATTCTTGCATCAAGTTGACAACATCTCGACCAGATTTACTATCTAAAGCTGCGGTCGGTTCATCAGCTAAGACTAATTTAGGATGACTAACTAAAGCACGAGCAATAGCAACCCGTTGTTTTTGTCCTCCAGATAGATCAGATGGATAATAATTAATGCGATCGCCTAATTTCACAGCATGGAGCATCGCTTCTGATTGCATCCGGGCTTCCCATTCGGAAATATTTTCTTGTAATTCCAATGACATTTGTACATTCTGCCTAGCTGTTAAAAAATCTAGTAAATTATGAGCTTGAAAAATATAACCAATTTGGCGACGTACTTTTACTAATTTATCATTTTTTGCTCCACATAATTCCTGTCCGATAAATTTCAGACTCCCCTCTTGAACAGAACGTAAAGCACCAATCAGAGTTAATAAAGTCGTTTTTCCTGAACCAGAAGGACCAGTCATGATGATAATTTCACCAGAACTAATTGTCAAATGAATATCAAATAAAATCTGGTCTTTTAATTTGGTTGTACCAAAGTATTGATTGAGATTACTAATTTCTAAAATTGCGTTTGATTTCATCATATTATATATAGGATTCCTATTTGATTTTTGTTGGCGTAGCCTGCGCTGTGCGCTTACAAAAATCGGTACACCTTAATTTTCTAAAATCCTCTTGTCTCTTGCTTTTTGACTGCCTACACAGGTATTTTCCGTAATCAAACGGGATTACTTTAGTGGTTAAAAAATTTCTGCTGGATCTAACTTACGTAATTTATTTGTAGATAAAAATCCAGAAATTAAACACATCAAAATTGCCGAAAATAGCACTATCAATGCTTTGCTAATATCCATAGTAATTGGTAAATTAGTCGCATTTTTGGCAATATCATAAAGTCCTAGTGATATAGCAAAACCGGGAATATAACCCAATACTGCTAAAATTAGAGCTTGTTTAAAAACGACGCGCAAGAGATACTTATTTTTAAAACCCATGGCTTTGAGTGTGGCGAATTCTACCAAATGCGTAGATATATTACTATAAAGAATTTGATAGACAACAATTACGCCAACCACAAAACCCATGATCACCATCAAGTTAAATACAAAGCCAATTGGTGTTCTTAAAGTCCAATAATTTTTTTCAAAATCAATAAATTCTTTGCGGGTCATGATCATGACATCTTTGGGTAACTTAGCTGATAAATTTGCCAAAAGTTTTTTTGGATTAGCACCAGGTTTGAGGTGAATTAAGCCTATATCTATTTTGTCAGCATCACGCCCTTCAAATATGCGGATAAAAGTGGAAGAACTAACAATTAAATTGCCGTCAAAACCGAAGGAAGGACCTAGACTAAATAAGCCACTAACTTTAACTTTGTAACCGACTAAACCCACATAACTAAATATTTCCATACTCACAGGTTTATTTTGCTGATAATATTCAGCAATAGGTCCAAACTCTGGACGAGAAGCACGGTCAAAAAAAACTTGATCAGGTATTTGGAGTAACTTAAAATCTTTTTCAACTTCGGGTAATTTAAAGATTGATTTTACTGGGTCAAATCCTAGTACATATATAGGATACTTGCGCCCAGTAATGGGATTTTTTAACTTAGCAAACTGTACATATAAAGGATCAACTGATTCAACACCCGCAAAACCTAATGTTTGGTATAAACGACTGCGGGAAAAACTTTGATTAGAAGTCAAAGATTTATATTGGGCGCTAATTAAAAACAAGTCTCCTTGGAGATTTTTATGCAATTGTGTAGCACTAGCATACAAAGCGTCTTGAAAGCCAATTTGCATAAACATCAAAATAGCAACAAAAGCAATTCCAGCTAAAGCCACAAAAAAGCGCGCTCTTTGTTTGGCTAGTTGTAGCCAAGCTAGAGGGATATTCAAAATCATGTTTGAAACCTCTGCAAGTCTAGATTAAAGTGACTGAATTATTTACGTGCTTCATCTAATTAACCCTAAACCCTACCCTGCTAAATTTAGGGCTGATTTTTGCGAACTTTTACAAAAAAAGGAACAGGGAACAGATAAGAAACAAAAGTTGCTGAGTTTAAAGCTTAGTCAAACAAAAAGATGTTTTTTGAGATGACGAGCAACGAAAAAAAACAGTGTCATTATTTCAATTTCATGTTTTTAAACATGAGTTTTTTCTGTTCCCTGTTGCCCGTTCCCTGTTCCCTCTAAAATTTAAATACTTATATTTTTATAAGTACTTGCACCTGTAAATTAGTCAAAGCTGCAACTCGTTGGTTATCTGTTGGCTTATCAATGCGAATTTTGACATCTACTATTTTGTTGTCTGTATCAGCACCGGGATTATTATTAAAGATATTCTGTTTACCAACTTGTAAACCAATATCTGTAACTGTTCCCTGGATTTTTTCTGTAAAAGCGTCACCACTAATTTCAACTGACTGACCTAAACGCACTCTTTTAATATCAGTTTCGTAGACTTCTGCGACTACATACATCTGTTGAGTGCGACCTAATTGAGCTATGCCATTACTACCAATTATTTCTCCTGGCCAAGCATTAATTTTTAAGACTTGACCATCTATAGGTGAACGGATAGAACTTAAATCTAGCTCTGCTTGAGCTTGTTTAACTGATGCTTTTGCACTTTCAACATCAGCTTGCGCGGCTTGCACATCCGTGGGGCGAACTTCAGCAATACTATTAAGTCTAGCTTGTCCTTCATTTAACTGTTTTTGCAGAGTTTCTACAGTCCGATTTAAGGAAGCTTTGGCTTCATTTAGTTGTTGTTGTACAGTATCCCTTCGCAAGCGTTTAGTGTCTGCATCAGAAGCCGAAATAGCACCATCTTGATATAATTTCTGATATCGCTGATTTTCTGTTTCTGCATTATTTAATTCAGCTTCTAAGCGAGCAATTGTCGCTTTTTGAGCAGAAGTTTCTCCACGCAACTCAGCTTCTAAACGAGCAATTGTGGCTTTTTGAGCATAAATATCACCTTGTTTTGCTCCGGCTTCTACTCGTTTGAGACTAGCTTGGGCAACTTGTACCTGTCGTTTAGCTTTTTCTAAAGCTGCAAGATTAGGAGCGTAACTATCAAGAATTGCTACTACTTGTCCTTGACGAACCTTATCACCTTTATTTACCAAAAGTTTGGCTACTCTCACACCCCCCCCTTGGGAACCTGGAGCAGACAAACGAATAATTTCTCCTTGAGGTTCTAAACGTCCTAAGGCAGCAACAGCAGTCACTGTAGGAGTAGAAGTGCTGATAGGAACTGGAACATTTGATTTTGATTTCGACTGAAACCGTGAAAGGCTGTAGAGAGTTACTACACCAGTAGCTACAAATGTAGTAATTGCCAAAGTTATCGACAACCAACCCACAGGTTTTGTGAATGACTGCTTTTCTTTGTGTACCATAATTATGCCTTTTAAATTAGCAATTAGCACGTCGCTTTTTTCCCCTCATGGGGTTGAAAGAAGCTTCTATCTCTATAAAAGAGACAGAGCAGTACACTTGATAGCATTCCCTGATAACGTTGGTGCGACTTATTTGAGTTTAGTTCGATTATTTCTGGTTCTAAATATTTGGTAAATTTTGCAGGGATAGAGCTAGGAAGATGGATATATATATCCATCAATTCCTTCGCTATATCGGCTGTGAGTAGAGCTATTTAGTATTTTCTGCCCCAGTAAAGTGCATGGTTATTTGTTGAGCATCACTTCTTTTTTCTTTTTCATAATCGCTAAGTATTCATTGCGAGTTCCATCCACCCGATAATGATCACAAATTTGACACAATTTGAGGATATCCAAGCGACTGAATACTTTTTGATGTTCAATTCCGTTGTCGTTGCGCCACCGCCAGAAAGTTGTTCTATCAATTCGGCGATCGCTCTCAGGCCATCTGCGTCGTGATAGAAATTCTACCAATTCGTCTTCATAAAATGAGTAGCCTTTTGGTAATTTGAGCAGTTCTTCTCTCAACTCATTTAGCGGTATGAGTGGATCTAATTCAGATAGTCTCATGCCAGCAAGCCCTTATAGTTTCTTGTAATTACCATCTTGCAGAACCTTGCACACAATCCGGTTAAATTGCATGAAATTTTGCTGCGATACTGTGCGGTTAAGAGTGGATAGACCGATGAATTAATAAGGTGAATTTATATATTTTATCTACCTAATTCTGTATCTACCAACTACGCTAAACGAACAGCATGGATTTACATTTACATCATTCAATCACACACAATAAACTGATTAATGCTCAATTTCAACCCCTATGCAACAAATCTGTATAGATAAATTTGGTAGCAGGTTAACAGATTCAAAATTCATCAATAGAGCTTATTATCATTTGTTACTTACTCGCATAAAATCAGCAGATTACTTGTTCTAAATACTCTTGTTATCATTCCTTGGATATAGTTACTCGTTATTAACTTTACACAAAATCTCAGATTATAGACTTATTAGAGAATCTAGAAATCTTGTTATTGATCGAGAGCATGATTTTTTTCCAGATTTGATGAATGTAGGCAGTTGACAGAAAAATATACATTGGGATAGATGCAAAAATTGCCAATTTGTAAAAATTACTGTCATCAATAACAAGTTGAATCTAACTCTTTGTTCTTACCTCCCTTAATTTATATATCTTAGCCTCAAAAAAATATAAAAATATCCAAATCGCTTTCATCGTTAACTACTGCACAAAAAGTAATGCCCAGATCCTCGATTTCTTTGAGGATTTGGGTATCTATCTCCTGAATAAAGGATATGCAATTTATATGCAACTTTTGTAATTACGTGAAAAATATCAGCTAATTATTGATAGTAATTGGATAAGCAAATATCTCACCGTTCTGCCTCAAGAAAGCTTAGATTTCACACAACTTAATTAAGTTGCATCTAAGTTGCATAGGAGTTGCAAAAGATTTGACACCAGTTTAAGATAAACATAAATGAGCGGCAATCTCATGAAGTTACAGGGGAAGGGATTAAGTTTTCTCCATGAAGCTATCCCAGCTTGAGCCGCCGAGCAAAGCATTTTACTAAATTTAATTGAGCCATCAATAATTTATTTACACAGAGAAGATTGTTATCTCTAGTTATTTAATTTTAATTGACTTGATTCACAGGGATAACAACTTCATTAGCCGTTTGACATTGCACGAGCAAAATAGTGAAGATATCGTCATGGCTGTTGCCAAATTTGAAGCTGCGTTAGCACAATTGCAAGATGAAGTGAGCAACTGTGAAAAGGCTCTGCTCAAACTTATCAATGTGAAAAAAAATATGCCAGAGAACACAAATTTAATTAGTAAAATTAATACCCAATTGCAGCAAACTAATGTTGCAATTATTGGCATGGCTTCTATATTTCCCCAATCAAAAAATTTACAGGAATATTGGGAAAAAATTGTTCAGAAAGTAGATTGTATTACTGAGGTTCCCCCTTCACGTTGGAGTATAGAGGATTACTATGATCGTGACCCCAAAGCACCGGATAAAACTTACTGCAAACGGGGCGGATTCATCCCAGATATAGATTTTAATCCGATGGAATTTGGTTTACCTCCGAATATTTTAGAGGTGACAGATGTTTCCCAGTTATTGGGTTTAGTAGTTGCGAAAGCGGCGATGGAAGATGCTGGTTATACCGAATCTCGACAGTTTAACAGGGAAAAAACTGGGGTAATATTAGGTGTAGCAATTGGTAGACAACTAGCAGTACCATTAGGTGCAAGGTTGCAATATCCAGTTTGGGAAAAAGTTCTGAAAAACAGCGGTTTATCAGATGAAGACACCCAGAAAGTGATTGAAAAACTCAAAAGTGCATACGTGCAGTGGGAAGAAAACGCCTTCCCTGGAATGTTAGCTAATGTGATTTCTGGACGTATTGCCAACCGGCTCGATTTGGGAGGGATGAATTGCGTAGTTGATGCAGCTTGTGCCAGTTCCTTGGGTGCATTGAAAATGGCAATTAGCGAATTAGTTGAACATCGTGCCGACATGATGATAACTGGCGGAGTTGACACTGATAATTCGATTTTCGCCTATATGTGTTTCAGTAAAACTCCTGCGGTTTCTCCTGGTGAGAAAGTTAAACCTTTCGATGCAGATTCTGATGGCATGATGTTAGGTGAAGGCGTGGGGATGGTGGTACTCAAGCGCCTAGAAGATGCAGTCAGAGATGGCGATCGCATCTATGCAGTCATTAAAGGTATCGGTAGTTCCAGCGATGGCAAGTATAAAAGCATTTACGCCCCCCGTTCCGAAGGACAAGTTAAAGCCCTACGTCGTGCTTATGAAAATGCCGGATTTTCACCAGAAACTGTGGGTTTAATTGAAGCACATGGCACAGGAACAATGGTAGGAGATCCCACAGAATTCACTTCTATCAAAGAGGTATTTAGTGAAAACAATTCCAAACAACAATACATTGCTTTGGGAACAGTTAAATCACAAATTGGACACACCAAAGCCGCCGCAGGTGCAGCAAGTTTAATCAAAACAGCTTTGGCATTGCATCACAAAGTATTACCACCCACAATTAACGTTACTAAACCACATCCAAAACTGAATATTGAGAATTCCCCATTTTATTTAAATACAGAAACTAGACCTTGGATTAGTAACCAGCCTAGACGCGCCGGGGTAAGTGCATTTGGTTTTGGAGGCACAAATTATCATGTTGTTTTGGAGGAATATGAACATGAACATGATCACTCGTATCGTTTACACAATTCTGCAAAATCAATCCTATTATCTGCACCCACAACTCAAGAATTATTATCTCGCTGTGAAGATATCCAGCGACAATTGCAATCAGAAGATCAAGAACGGCATTATCAACAACTAATTGCAGAGTGTGAAAAAGTAGAAATTCCCGTCAACCATGCCAGAGTTGGATTTGTAGCAGCATCTTTAACACAAGCGGTAGAATTTTTGCAAGTCATTATTGACTTAATCAAAAATAAACCAACATCCGCATCTTGGGAACATCCCAAAGGAATTTATTACCGCCAAAAAGGGATAGAAACTACAGGAAAAATAGTAGCATTATTTTCCGGGCAAGGTTCGCAATATTTGGAAATGGCGCGGGAATTGGTAGTTAACTTTCCTAGCTTGCGTCAAACCTATACTCACATAGATACTTTGTTCTGTAAAGATGGGTTAAACTCTGTATCTGAAGTAGTGTTTCCGCCCCCAGTTTTTGATGCAGAACACAAACAAAAGCAGCTAGAAACACTGCAAAAAACAGAATATGCACAACCTGCAATTGGCGCATTTAGTGCAGGGTTGTACAAGATATTACAACAAGCTGGGTTTAAAGCTGATTTTGTTGCCGGTCATAGTTTTGGAGAACTGACAGCTTTATGGGCTGCGGGTGTTTTAAGTGAAGAAGATTATTTCTTTTTGGTCAAAGCTAGGGGACAAGCAATGGCCACACCCACAGAAATTGATGCTGGGGGAATGTTAGCAGTTAAAGGTGATGTTCGTCAAGTATCGGAATTAATTAAAGATTTTCCTCAAATTGCTGTTGCTAATTGGAATTCTCAGCATCAGGTAGTATTAGCTGGCAAGAAAGCAGAAATTACCAAAGTGCAAGATGTTTTGCAAGAAAAGGGATTTTCTACATTTTTATTAGGAGTTTCCGCAGCTTTTCATACACCATTAGTAGCCCATGCACAAAAACCTTTTGCCCAAGCAATTGAAAAGGTAACTTTTAATCAGGCGCAGATTCCCGTTTATACCAATGTCACAGGGGAATTGTACCCCCATGAACCCGGAGAAATTCAAAAAATTCTCAAGCAACATTTGTTAAATCAGGTGCTGTTTCAACAGGAAATTGAGAACATATATGGGGCTGGTGGTTATTGCTTTATTGAGTTTGGTCCTAAAAACGTTCTCACTAACTTAGTGAAAGAGATTTTGGGTGAAAAACCGCATATAGCTGTAGCTTTAAATGGGAATTATCGCAAAGATAGCGATTTGGTATTACGAGAAGCAGTAATACAGTTGCGGGTTGCTGGTGTACCTTTGCAAAATCTAGACCCCTACCAAATTGTCACTAAAATACCCGAAGTTGATAAAAAGAAGGTTTTGAATGTGCGTTTGAATTGTAGCAATATCACCGACAAATCACAAAAAGCATTTGCACAAGCCTTAGAAAATGGTCACATCGTCGGGGCTACTTCTCCCCAACCTCCGCAACTGGAAGTAGTTAAAGAACACCAACCAGAACCACAACCAGCTTTTGCAAGTGCAAAAGTTTCCCTTACCGCAAACCAGGAGATGTTAGCAGAAGAATGCAGTCATGGTAAGGCAGTGAATAATCACAATAATGGCAAATTAGAAGAAGTAGAAAAAGTAGAAATTCAACTTCCCCATTACGACAGAGTTATTGACAGCTTAGAACAATCTTTAGCCGAATTTACTCGTCAACAAAGTGATATTACACACGTTCATGAACAATCTCTGCGAAATCAAACAGAGTACACAAAGACATTTTATGAATTAATGCAGCACCAGTATTCGTTGTTGGCAAATGGCGAAGTAAATGAATATCAAGCGCAAACACAACAACTAGCAATTTCTAGTTCTGAACGTAGCATGATGCGGCTTCATGACCATCAAGCTGAAACTATTCGCATTCATGAAAAATATCTCAACTACCAACAAGACTACGCCAATAATTACTTTCAATTACTGCAACAACATTATGATTTTTTGCAGTTTTCTGATGATAGAAATCAAACGCAACCCCCTTCTAAACCTCTTCCTCAGCACCTGCTGCCGGGAAATGAAAACAAAGAAGAATTTGTAACCAGTGTTAACGGGAATGGGGCTAATATTTACCCTTCCATACAAGAGAAGAAGTTAGAAGAAAATCCAAATACTATCACTGCCATTCCCACAACTCCAATTAATATTGATACCTCCGCCCTTAGCCAAACTCTACTCAATATTGTCAGTGATAAAACAGGTTATCCAGTAGAAATGTTAGACCTGTCAATGGATATTGAGGCAGATTTGGGAATTGACTCGATCAAACGGGTAGAAATTTTAGGAGGACTACTAGAACTTTACCCCGACTTACCCAAACCGAACCCAGAAGAATTAGGACAATTGCGGACACTGGGACAAATTGCCGAGTATATAAAAACTCTAGTTCTAGAGTTGCTAAATCAAAAAGTAGAGACTCCAGAAACAAAAATTGTCACCGCACAAATGTTAGTGGAAGTTCCTCACGAAACTGTTGAACATGAACCACAATTTCTGGAACCTCAAACCCATGTTAGTGATACAAAAGCTGACACAGCAATTTTCATTCCCTCCAGCGAAGATGGGTTAGACAAATCTACTGGAAATGAAATCACACAGGTAGTAGAAACAGAAAAACCAATAACAATTACCGCAGATTTGAGTAACATTCTTCTCACCATTGTTAGTGATAAAACTGGTTATCCAACAGAGATGTTAGAACTATCAATGGATATTGAAGCAGATTTGGGAATTGATTCTATCAAACGGGTAGAAATTTTAGGAGGACTGCTAGAACTTTACCCTGACTTACCCAAACCGAACCCAGAAGAATTAGGACAATTGCGTACACTGGGACAAATTGCCGAGTATATGCAAAATCAGGCTGAGGGTGTAACTAAGTTGCTGACGCAAGAAAAGCCGAATGTTAAAGAACAGCAATTTCATCACAATATTCTTCGTAGTCCGGCAAAATTAAAACAACTGCCCCCACCTGATATTTTAGATTTCACCATTCCTGAAAATCACATTATTTTAATCACTGATGATGGGTTAAAAACTACCCAGAAATTAGTTAACACTTTAACAGGCAGAGGTTGCAAAACTGTAGTTTTAAGTTTCCCTTCTGTGCAATCAAATCTACCTGTAGAAATTAATCGGGTAAGATTAAATGATTGGAGTGAAGAGAGTTTACAACAACAGTTAACCGATATTGCTGATAATTTTGGTTCTGTAGCTACTTTCATTCATCTACATCCTGTATTCAGTGGTAGTTCTGAAACAGACAAAGCTATTCTTCGTCATGTCTTTTTAATTGCCAAACATCTCAAAGAACCACTCAATCACGCAGCAACAAAAGGACGTAGTTGTTTCTTAAGTGTTGCCCGATTAGATGGGGAATTTGCACTCGGAAAGACAAATAATTTTAGTCCTATTAGTGGGGGACTCTTTGGACTGACCAAAAGTTTAAATCAAGAATGGGAATCTGTATTTTGTCGTTCCCTTGATATAAGTCCAGATTTAGATGCAGAAACATCGGTAAAATACATCCTTGCTGAACTTCAAGACCCCAATTTATTAGTTACAGAAGTAGGATATAGCAACAAAGGCAGATTTACTTTAGTTGCAGAACCTTTGATTCCCACCTTAATCAGGGGCGAACAAGCCACTAACATTGATACCAATGCAGTATTTTTAGTCAGTGGTGGTGCAAAAGGAATAACTTCCCAATGTGTGATTAAATTAGCCCAAGAATATCAATGTAAATTCATTCTTTTAGGTCGTTCTAGTACAGAACCAGAACCTGTATGGGCTGAAGGTTATGAAAATGAAGCTGAATTGAAACAGCAAATTATGGAGGATTTTCTAGCTAAAGGAGAAAAACCAACCCCCATAATGGTACAGAAAAAATATCAGATGATTTCCTCTCAGCGAGAAATTCAAAATACATTGAAAGCAATTGAGAAAGCAGGAGGAAAAGCTGAATATCTGAGTGTAGATGTGACAGATAGCGTTTTATTAGCAGAAAAACTTACACCTGTAATTGAACGTTTAGGGGCGATCACTGGAATTATTCACGGTGCTGGTAACTTGGCTGATAAACGGATTGAGAAAAAAACAATTCAGGATTTTGAAACAGTTTATGCTGCCAAAATTCAAGGTTTAGAAAATCTGCTGCACTGTGTACCACCAAGCCAACTGCAATATTTAGTATTGTTTTCTTCAGTGGTGGGATTTTATGGAAATGTGGGACAATCAGATTATGCGATCGCTAACGAAATCCTCAACAAATCAGCCCATCTCATCAAACATAACCACCCCCATTGTCATGTTGTTGCTATTAACTGGGGTCCCTGGGATAGTGGTATGGTATCACCAGAATTAAAGAAAGCCTTTGCAGAAAGAGGAATTGAAACCATACCCATAGAAATCGGCACACAAATGTTAGTTAATGAACTGGCAAATACCAAGTCAGACACAGAACAAGTAGTAATTGGTAGCCCATTAATTTATATTCCTCCTACCTTACCCAGTGACTTAAAAACCTATCACATCAAACGCCAATTAACATTAGAATCCAATCCATTTTTACACGATCATGTAATAGCAGGTCGTCCCGTTCTTCCCGCTACTTGTGGACTCTTATGGATGACCAACGCTTGCGAACAACTATATCCCGGTTTTAAAGCCTGTAATTGTCCCAACTTCAAAGTCTTGAAAGGAATCGTTTTTGATGAAACTTTAGCAAGTGAATATATTCTAGAAATCCAAGAACTTGCTAAAATTGAAAACAAAGAAATACAATTTGCTGCTAAAATTAGCAGTATCAATCCCGAAGGTAAAATCAGATATCATTTCAGTACAAATCTGATTTTGAAACGTGAACTTCCCTCTATTCCTAACTATGAATTGCTGAACTTAAATCAGGATGAGCAATTCCTCCCTACAAATCAATTACTTTATCAAACTGGGGGAGGTAGCTTATTTCACGGAACTATCTTTCAAGGGGTAAAATCAGTCTTAAACGCCAGTCCTGGTAAACTCACCATCGAATGTAACTTACCACAACCTACAGCACAGCAACAGGGACAATTTCCAGTTCAGACATTCAACCCCTATATAGCAGATGTGCAGATTCATTCCCTCTGGATTTGGACACAGCACTTTCATCAAATAGGTTGCTTACCCTCAGAAATTCAAAACTTTGAACAATTTACACCTGTTCCTTTTGGTGAAACATTTTATATTACTTGTGAAGTCAAATCCAAGACAGAATCAACTGTAGTTGCTGATGTCATCACCCACAATAAACAAGGACAAATTTATAACCGCATGATTGGCGCGAAAGGAACTATTTTACCCAAGCAAATAGGATAGATACCTCACGCAGAGATGCAGACAGCTAATGTATATTTCCCCCTTCTAACTCTCTGCAAGGTTCACATAAAAATATCACTCTCTGCCTCTGCGTGATATATTCCTTAATTCCCAAAAACTGGAGAATAATCATGAAAGAACTTGTAGCAAATAAACTTCCTAAAATGGCAATTATAGGCATGGATTGCCTTGTTAGTGGTTCTCAAGAATTAGATAGTTTTGAACGCAGTATTTACCAAGGGAAACAGGATTTTACACCTCTTACCTATGGAGAAACACCATCATTACCAATTCCATTAGCAGAAATTCAACAATTATCACCGCAACAACAATTAATGTTAAAAGTGGCTGATAAGACTCTCAAAAATGCCAACTTGCGACCAGAAACCAAAATTGCAGTTATCATCGTGAGTAAATCCCAAACTCACCACCAAAATAAATTAGCAAGTTATATTTCGCGGCTTTGGGATGCAACTAGTCCAGCTTTTGCTGAAGAAAATTCAATTTTTTTAGGATTAAATTTAGCACAAAAGCTATTAACCAATAAGCAAGTAGATGCTGTTTTATTAGCAGCAATGGATTTTGCTAAAGAGGAAAATTTTTGTACAGATGTACATACCCTCAGTTATGACCAAAACGCTCATGAAACTTTAGCAGGAGAAGGTGCAGCGGCTGTAGTATTGCAACTTCAAGATACAGCCAGACAAGAGAATTATTGCATATATGCAGTAATTGATGCTTTAAGTGTAGTGCAAAATTCTCCACACCAACCGGAAGCAGTTACCCAAGCTTGTCAAACAGCTTTTTATCTGGCAGATATTCAACCTAAAGATATTGGCTATCTGGAAGTTTATGCTAGTGGAATTCCCCAACAAGATGACGCAGAAATTCAAGGTTTAATCACAGCTTATCAAACTGGAGAAGCAAATTTAAGCTGTGCTTTAGGTAGTGTTAAAGCTAACATTGGACACACTCACACCGCATCAGGAATTATTAGCTTAATTAAAACAGCACTTTGTTTATATCACCGCTATATTCCCGCAGTTCCCCAGTGGACTGGTGTAAAAACACCAGATGTTTGGCGTGGTAGTCCCTTTTATGTTGCCACAGAATCTAAACCCTGGTTTTTAGAATCAGGTGCGAATAGAAGAATAGCTGCTATTAATAGCATGGAAGTCGATGGCAGTTATGTACACCTAATTTTATCCGAAGAAATCAGTCAAATAGAACGCAGCAGCAAATATTTAGAACAAATGCCTTATTATTTATTTGCGATCGCTGCCAAAAATCAATCCTCACTCCTAGACCAAATTATTACACTGCAAAAAACTCTTCAAAATTCTCCTTCCCTATCCCAACTTGCCAGCCAAACATTTAGAGAATTTCAAAAACATCAAATTCAAAAACATCAAAATGCAAATTACGCCATAGCAATTCTGGCACGGAATCAAGAAGAATTAACACGAGAAATAGACCGCGCAATTCAAGGTGTTAACATAGCCTTTGAGACCGGAAAAGACTGGCAAACACCCCTTGGCAGCTATTTTACAGCCAACCCACAGGGAAAAAAAGGTAAAGTTGCTTTCGTTTATCCTGGTTCTTTCACCTCTTATATTGGCATAGGTCGCAATCTCTTCCGACTATTTCCCAAAATTTATGATGACCCAGTAATTAACAACGTTTATGAACGAGTTGCTAACATTGAAAAACTCATTTATCCCCGCAGCATAAATAAACTGACAAAAAGACAACTAGAAGTCATAGAACAGCAATTAATAAATGATCCAATAGCAATGCTGGAATCAGAAGTTGGCTTTGCTGGACTCATGAGCGCAATTCTCAAAAATTATTTCCAAATCCAGTGTCAATGCGCTTTTGGCTATAGTCTTGGTGAAACCAGCATGATGTTAGCACAAGGTATCTGGACAAGCTTTAAAAATACCAGTGATTACTTAAACTCATCTCCTCTATTTAAAACCCAACTATCTGGACCCAAAAATGCAGTTCGTCAAGCTTGGGGACTACCTTTAAATGGCGATGATCAAGAATTTTGGAGTAACTACATTCTTATATGTCCAGTCTCCCAAGTTAAAGAAGCCATCAAACATGAAAACCGCGTCTATATACCTTTAATTAATACACCTGAAGAAGTTGTCATTGCCGGAGAAACACAAGCTTGTCAAAGAGTAATTGAAAAACTAAAATGTGATGCTTTTCCCACATCAATAAATCATGTAATTCATTGTCAACCAATGCACTCGGAGTACAATGAACTAGCAAAAATCAACACCTTACCGATTAAAGATATACCAGAATCAACTTTTTATTTTGCCGCAAATCACGAACCAATTACACTTGACAGTCAGACTATAGGACACCATATTGCAAAATCTCTCTGTGAACAACTTGATTTTCCTCGTTTAATTAACCGCGTTTACAATGAAAACTTCAGAATATTTATTGAAGTAGGAGTTGGTAGCAACTGTTCCCGATGGATAAGTTCAACCCTCAAAGAAAAAGAACATCTGGCTATATCTGTTAATAGAAGAGGAGTAGATGATCATACTTCAATGATTAGAGCATTAGCAAAACTCGTCAGCCATCAAGTTGAATTAGATTTATCACCCTTGTATTCTGTTCATGCGGTAAATCTTCAACCACCAATCAAATTAGAAACTAACAGGAATTTCAAAAATCGGCCTTTAATTCCTCTAGAAAATGAGCTTGTTCAAGAACCATCTGGAATTTTAAAATCTATTCCCCATCATCCCAGCAATCCCCAGTATCAAAAATTGAGTGATAACAATGCACTCATGACTAAATCTCACAGTTTTTTATTAAAATCACGCCAAGCATCATTACAACAGATAAATTGCCTAATTCAACAACAAATAGGTGTTTATAAAAAGATGGTTGAACAAGGAAAGAAAAATTAAATAGCACGTGTTTATAGGGTGGGCAGCGTTCGACTGATCGCTCACACCGAAGTCTTGCCCGCCCAAATCAAGCAGATTAGATGTAAAGAGGTTCGCTCAAATGTTCAATACAGAAAATAGCTTGAATCAAGACAATCATCTCCAGTTGTCTAACTTATTTATCAACCATCATCAAACTTGGCAGGGTAATTTTAATAATGTTTCTTTTGATGCCGAAAAAATTAAATTAAAACTGAGGAATTTAGAATCTCCCTGTTATATAGTTAGAAATGAAGGGAGAATTGGCATCACAAACGAAGGTAGTTTATCTCATGCCAGTAACGGTAAAACAGCCCAAATGGAAATGTTAATGGCTGTTCCACCCTTAGCAATTCAACAATTAGGTGATGCAAGCTTTCTCAACTTTTACGGCGTAAAATATGCCTATATGACTGGTGCAATGGCTCAGGGAATTGCTTCCGAAGAAATGGTAATTGCACTAGGGAAAGAAAGAATTTTAAGTGTCTTTGGTGCCGGAGGTTTATCTCCTTCCCGTGTCGAGACAGCCATTAACAAAATTCAGCAAGCCTTAGATCAAAAACCTTACGCTTTTAACTTACTCCATAGTCCTAGTGAACCAGCCATTGAACGTCGTAGCATTGATTTATATCTCAAATATCAAGTCCGAATTATTGAAGCCTCTGCATTTTTAGATTTAACTGACAACATTGTTTACTATCGAGCCTCTGGCTTAAGTTTAAATTCAGCCAATCAAATCCAAATCAAAAATAAAGTCATCGCCAAAGTTTCCCGCCGCGAAGTGGCCACTAAATTTCTGCAACCTGCACCCACAAAAATCCTCCAACAATTAGTTGAACAAGGTTTAATTAGTGAATTACAAGCCACTCTTGCCAGTAAAATTCCCATAGCGGATGATATCACCGTAGAAGCAGATTCTGGAGGCCATACAGATAATCGTCCCCTGATATGTTTATTACCTTCCATCTTAGAATTACGAGATGAAATTCAAAATAAATATAGGTATGAAAAACCCGTAAGAATTGGCGTAGCCGGCGGAATTTCTACACCAAAATCAGCCTTAGCTGCCTTTATCATGGGTGCTGCCTATGTTGTCACAGGCTCCATTAATCAATCCTGTATTGAAGCCGGAACTTCTCAATACACCAAAGCATTATTAGCTCAAGCCGAAATGGCTGATGTGATGATGGCTCCCGCCGCAGATATGTTTGAAATGGGCGTAAAATTGCAAGTTCTCAAACGTGGTACACTCTTTCCTCTCCGCGCTCAAAAATTATATGAACTTTACAAAAACTACAACTCAATTGAAGAAATTCCCCCAGCAGAAAGAGAGAAATTAGAAAAGCAAATTTTGAAAAAAAGTGTGCAAGAAGTTTGGCAAGAAACAGTTAATTATTTATCACAACGTAACCCTGATAAATTAACCAAAGCAGCGAGTAATAGTAAACTGAAAATGGCTCTAATTTTTCGTTGGTATTTAGGACTGTCTTCTCGTTGGTCTAACACTGGAGAAAAAGGTCGAGAAATTGATTATCAAATTTGGTGTGGACCCGCAATGGGTAGCTTTAATGATTGGGTGAGAGGTTCATACTTATCTGAACCAAAAAATCGCCAAGTGGTAGAAGTTGCTGATAACATTATGACAGGAGCAACATTTTTATACCGCATCCAAAACTTAAAAATTCAAGGACTACAAATTCCGGATGAATACAGTCAATATCTTCCAGTAGGATTATGACTATGCCAGACAACAGACAATTAAGCAGTCTGGAAGCAGCAATGGAAATCCTCAATAGCCGTGCTAAAACCTGGAATTTAGTTACTATTAGTCGCATTAACGGCAACCTTCAAGAAGCAGTTCTCAGACAAGCTTTAGATATTATTCAATATCGCCATCCTCGTCTAAATTCTCGAATTATCCATTTTAGAAATCGTTTCCATTTTCTAACCGCAGGTACAAAAAAAATTCGTTTGCAAATTGTTCATAATTTAGATGAGGAACAATGGCAAGAAGTTGTTAATCAAGAAATGAATCAGGCAATTGATAGTAGCAAGTGTCTGATGAGAGTTGTACTAGTTCCTATCAAGTCTCAGCCAAAAATTAGTTATCTAATTACAACCTTGCACCACGCAATTTCTGATGGTTTATCAAGCATTCAACTTCACTCAGAAATTTTAACTTATTACCAAAGACTTACATCTGGTCACACCATTCAAAAACTTACTACGTTAGAACCATTACCACCCATTGAAAAACTACTACCCAAACATACACAAGGTTGGAAAGGAAATATCAACAGATTTTTACTGCTGTTAAAACTGGGGTTTCAAAAACTTTACAACCAACCACAAACATTAGGGTTTGAAAAAAATGCACCCATTCATAAACGGAGTAGTGAAATTATTCACAGACAACTTCACCCAGACTTAACAGAAAAGTTTTTGCAATCTTGCCAACAAGAAAACACCACAGTACAGAGTGCTTTATGTGCCTTACTTATGTTGACAGTAGCTAGAAAAATTATCAAAGCTAATCAAAAATCTGTCCGAGTAAATTGCTTATCATATCTTGACTTACGCAGACGCTTACAACCAGCAATTAGTGAAGAGAATCTAGCAGTTTTAGCTACCTCTATGATGGGGTTTCACACCATAAAAAGAAATACATCCTTGTGGGAAATAGCACGGAAAGTAAAACAAAATTTAGAAGTGGGAATCAAGCATGGTGATATTTTCAATATTGTATTAATTGCCAAGTACCTTATCAATTTTTGTTTGATCTTTCCCCAACAAGTAGCCGCTACAGTTTCAGTATCTAATATTGGCAATGTCAAGATTCCCAAAACTTATGGTGAATTGGAACTAGAAGAAATCAGTTTTGCAAGTTCTCATTCTTTGTATGCAGGTATGTTTGTGATTCATGTGGCAACTTTTCAAGGCAAAATGCTGTTAAACTTTGTATTTTCTCAACCTTCAATTAGTCGGGAGACAATGGAAGAAATGGTAAACCAAGTAATATCTTCCATCTTTAATCTCTCATCCAATACCTTACATATTAGAGGTACATAAATGAGTGAAAATCTTTATACAACACCTGTAGAAAAGGCTGATAATACCGCAAATATTCAAGCTTGGCTAGTTGCTAATATTTCCTATATTCTGGGAGTTAAACCAGAGGAAATAGATATTCGAGAACCGTTAGATAGCTACGGTTTAGATTCATCACAAGCCATGATTCTTGCGAGTAAAGCTGAAAAATTTCTGGGATTTAAATTATCTCTAATTCATTTGTGGTATTATCCCACCATTGAAGAACTGGCAAAACGTTTGGCTGAAGAATTAGAAAATTCAGAATCAGAAATTTTGCAGATTTAAGCAATAAAGAATTTTAAGAATTTCAATAAAATTTTCAAGTTTTTCCTCCTCTAAGACTGACACTTCGCACGAATGGGGGAAACATCATTCAGCGGAGTGTCTTCTTTTCTCTATTCTTTGTAGTTCGTTAAAACCTGGGAGATTTAGTATGAACGCATCCGAAATTTTAGCGAAACTCACTCAACAAGGTGTGGAATTCTGGGTTGAAAATAGCAAACTAAATATTCGTTCTCCTAAAGGGGTAATTACACCAGAAATACAGGCAGAAATAGCCACCTACAAAGGAGATATTTTGGCATTATTACAAGAAATGAATATCGCTACAAAATCTGCATCTGAACCTCTGAGTCAGGGAATCAGTCTGCAAACTATCGGTAGGTTAATTGGTGGGTTTTCAGGTGAATCACCTATAGGATATCAGCCACCAATTATTAACCCAACAATGATGGCTCAAAATCTCAGTGTTACATTTAGACCTTTACCTCATGGTTATCATAATCAAACTATTATTAAATTTCGCCAAGAATTAGCAGTTAATTTAAAAACCTTGGGCGTTACTCTTATCCCGTGGCAGGAAGCAACAACAGAAGTTTTCTATGATATTAAAATTCCTATAGTTAACTGGAATCGTTCTTTAAAAATGAAGGGAGTCAGAGCCGAAATTGATGCAGTAATAGATGTAGAAAGACCAAATTCATGGTTGAGAAAATTAGGGATATTCATAGCCGAAACTTTTTATACTTTATCTTATCCCTGGCTAGTAAACCAGCAAAAAATGTCGGTTGTTCAAATTGCCAAATTAAGTAGTTGGGCAGAAGATCATGCAGCTAAATATGTTGAAGACCCAACAAATACTCAAGTTATCATTCTTAGTAAAATAGATGATGAGTTTGTAAATCCCTTAACCAAGTATCAAGAAAAGATTAGCATTGGTATCAATACACTCATAAAAACATTTTCCGAAATTGTCATTGGCGTATCTAGTGACCAAATTTCTATTCTCAATATGAATCTATCAGATTCTATTTTCTCTAGAACCGAGATAGATGATTTTATTTCCAAATCACTGATTCCTAAAGTCTTTGTTCCCATTGCTCCCCTATTAATGAGTAGATTTGAAATCGCAGAGTATAATCCTTATATATCTAGCTATGCTCATAAATTAGTGAAATTAGGTCGAGAACTAGCCTCAACTGGTTTATTTCCACCCGGTTTTAAACTGGCTGAAGTTATTAAAAGAAAGTCCCACAGAGATATTGTCAATGTCATAGTCAATGGTAGAACGGGAGTTTCTTATGGTTTTGTGGCTTATGCAGAACCACCTTATTATGTAGGAAAACCAGAAATAACTGCTACTGAATGGGAAAACTTATTACCTGTTGCTGGATTTAGTAGTAATGAAATTCGTAAAAATGAAGCAGGTAGACGTTATATTAAAATCCTCATTGCCGGAGATTATGTATTTAAGCAAATTCCAGATATTTGGTTACTTAGTTCTCGTTCAGGTTCCAATAAAACAGATTTAAATATTGAGCAAGATATCATTCGCATCGGGTTAAAAAATAATTTACATCTGCAATTACCAGTAGGTAATCAGTCAGCTAAATTAGATATCAAACCTTCCTATGATATTTATGTCATGCTGGCAATTAGTCTAGCAGCTGCTTTATACACACCGGAATTAATTGAAAATGGTGCGCCAATTGTTCATTTTCACGGCTATCCTGCATTTGATTGGTTTCAAGAAAATGAATATTGCTTTGGTGTTGATAATCCTTCTGTACCCTGCGGAACCTATGAATCAGGGGTGTTTAATTTTTTAGGTCTTTCTAACTTAACTAATCAACAAACTAAAAATGTCCAATTAGTTAGTTTGATAGAACCAGATCATGGCACAAATTTTATTGCTCGTGATAGTGACTATCTAGTTGATAGGTTTAAAAATGGCTGTGTTGCAGAACAAATTGAATTAGGCGGACAACATTTTGCTTCTCTTAAAGCAAATCTAAGTAGTAAAAATCAATTCATAATTCATAGGGAGCAGGGAATAGGGAATAGGGAATAGGAATTAGGGAATAGGGAATAGGGAATAGGGAATAGGGAATAGGGAATAGGTGATTGGTAATTGGTAATTGGTAATTGGTAAAAATCAAATCTTTTACCAGTCCCCAGTCCCCTTCCTGTTTACATATTGAGTAATTTGTGTGACTTATGAACATCGCTTCAAAAACATTGCTGATTACGGGAATCGATAATTTTATTGGTTTACGTGCTGCTGAATTAGCTTTAGAACGGGGTCTGAAAGTTCGTGGTTTACAAACTTCTGGGAAAAGAGAAAAAAATACCACTAACTTGGACGCTGATTTACTGATTGGTAATATAACAGATGTTAACATTGCCCAAAAAGCTTGTCAGGGAGTAGATATTGTTTTTCATGCAGAACAATTGTCAGAAGAAAGCGGCGACATTAATAAATTTCGGGAAATAAATGTTGTTGGTACACTGAATATGGCAAAAGCCGCCAAAGATGCTGGAGTTAAAATTTTTGTGCATCTTTCCAGTGTGCTAGTTTATGGCTTTAATTATCCTAATCAAGTTACAGAATCAGGTTTGCTTTCAGGAGAAAATAACCCCTATTGCCAGACGAAAATAGAAGCCGAATCAGCACTTTTAAAATTGAATTCACCCCCAGATTTTAATATTATTATCATCCGTGCTGGTGATGTTTATGGTCCAGGTAGTATTCCTTGGGTAGTGCGTCCACTTTTATTGATGCGCCAAAATTTCTTTGCTTATGCCAATGATGGTAAAGGTGTAAGTAATCATCTCTATATAGATAACCTCATTGAGGCTCTTTTTTTGGCTGTTGAAAAAGAACCATCTGGAGAAATATTTAATATCACAGATGGGCAAGAAACTTCTTGGAAAGAGTATTTCGCACATTTAGCTGCAATTGAAGGTTTAGCAACTTTCATGTCTTTGCCCAAAGATGAACTTAAATTATTGTTGCAAGTGCGTCGTCAAGGACAGAAACTATTGCGAAAAAAAGCTGATATTCTGCCAGAATCTCTAGATTTTATCACTCGTCCTTATGCCTATTCCATTACCAAAGCTAAAACTATTTTGGGTTATCAGCCAAAAATTGATTTAAAAGAGGGAATGCTTCGGACTCATGAATGGTTGAAAAAAACCGATATCCAAGAATTGATTTGATCCTTACTATCATATCAACTTTTACTTCTTCATTTTCATCACCCATCAAATTAACGAGCCTCCAGAAATTTATACACCGAAATTTAGTCAAGATGACAAATTTGATTTAATCATTCTTGCCTCTAAAATTTGGTTTTTAGCACCATCCTTACCACTACAGGGCTTTTTAAAATCTAAGAGGTTGTTTGATAGCTTGCGTGGCGTAGCCATAAACTTTTTCGTGTGGTATCTGACACCCGCAGATCCCCCCAAGCCCCCCTTTTCAAGGGGAATTTAGGGGGATATAAAACGTTTTTATACTCACAAGAGGACTTTTAAAACATCATCTCAGAAAGTAACAAGTGGCAAAATCTTTAGCTTTTTGATATCCACCTCCGGCGCTACGGAACTACGCCGCGTTATGTCCAAGGCAAATGAGTTTGTGATATTAATACGGTAATTATATGCTTTGTCTTATAAGTACAAATATGGCTGCTATCGGGTAATATGTCTGCTTTGAAGCCATATAATATGCCATAAAGCACTATCACTCTATTATGAATTATGAATTATCCCAGCCTGAACAACATCATCTGCTGAGATTTGCGCCATAAAGCCAGAATTATGGCAGGATGGAAATAAGCCTGTGCAACGAGAAGTCCAAAAGCTGATTTTCGCTCTGAGGAACTTCATAGGAGGCGAGAGGTGAGCCATTGCGGTGGAAGGGTTTTCCAGCATCAAGCAAGTGGCGTGCTACTTCGTAGAGCTATGCTTACGGCACACCACGTGAACGCTAACACCGAAGGTATGCCGGAGGCATCACCCGATAGGGCAGCGTGGCGTAAGCCATAGGGCAGGAGGCAGTAAACAGGAGGCAGGAACCAGAAACTAGATCAAGGTCTTCATGTCAGCCATTACCTGGCAAAATGTCGTTAGCTTCGCATTGTCAGCAAAAATCTTGGCGAAAGAATATTTATTATCGTCGGAATGGTTGTATTTCACTGCGAAAAAAGAATATATACTCCAAACCTTGACTATTAAATGAATCCAGACTACTCAGAAACTTACATCAATCATCCAACGTGGGGTTTACTATATAGGATCTCTATGGTTGATGATAACCAGGATCTGTTTACTACACTTTATGCCCAACGCTTATTTTTTTTGGTAACAAATGACGTTAAAGGTATTAAATTTCAGTCGATTGGACGGACTGAAGCGAGAATGATGCTGGAAAATCGTTTGCGTACTTTGCGTCGTAGTGGTAAGTCCCAAGAGTACGATCAGCTTCAAAGTGTTTTCCAACGCACATTCCAATGACTAGTTTGATTAGTGAACGTATTGTTACCATTCGTGCCTCGGTTCCTTCTTCAGTGCGATTAATTGCTGTTAGTAAGCAAGTTCCAACCGAACTGATGCGGGAAGCATACGCCGCAGGCATTCGTGATTTTGCTGAAAGTCGCATCCAAGAAGCTGCCAGTAAACAAACGCAGTTGCAGGATCTGCCGGATATTACTTGGCACTTCATTGGAAATTTACAAAGCAACAAAGCCAAAAAAGCTCTGGAATTATTTGATTGGATTCACTCAGTAGATAATCTACACATAGCCCAGCGTCTGGATACCCTGGCGCAACAGCTGGGAGTGAGTCCCCTGGTTTGCCTACAAGTCAAAATTCTCCCCGATCCTCACAAGTCAGGTTGGATGATACCAGATCTATTAGCTGACTTGGCGGCACTTAACCAATGTAAAAATTTGCAAATTCAAGGTTTGATGACAATTCCCCCTCGTGGCTTGGATGAGGGGAAAATCTTTAATGTGTTTAATGATACCAGGAATTTAGCTCAGGAAATTGCATCACAAGGATGGGGAAATATCAAAATGCAGCATCTATCTATGGGTATGTCTGGAGATTATCAATTGGCAATACAAGCAGGTGCAACAATGGTAAGGCTAGGGACTATTTTGTTTGGGCATCGCTTCCAACTTGCCAAGATCTAACCAGATGTAGATGTATCTTAAAAAACTCAGGACTGACAATCAAGTCAGTGCCTGTTGCTTAAAAATAGGTAGCCAGATATAGACTTGACAAATGTAATTACTAAGACCAAATTAGAGGTAAAGAACTTTTCATTACCCAAACTTTAGGATATAATTTTGACTCATTGTTATGTCCATATAAAGTTCTTTCTAGAACAGTATTTTCTTTATGAAAACCTGTACTAGAGGATACAAACAGCAATAAAATTGCTCAAGGCAGCAGCTACTATCTATACTGGCTACCAAAATTTACAGCCGGATCAATTAAGGTAATTTCCACTGGGAGCGTAGACAATGAACAATATATTTTCCAAACTTAGGGATTTTGTGGGTTTGAACGAGCAAGTAGAATACGAATACTACGAAGAGGAGCCAGATACCGATAGCTACCAAAATCTGTATCAGCAAGAAAATGCTCAACCTGCTCCACAAGAAAACCCTGCTCCCAATCGACGTTGGCGCGAACCCGCTCCTACAATGGGAGAAGAAGTAGCAGCAGCAGGATCAAAGCCTATGAGTAATGTGATTGGTATGCCAGGCGCAATTAATGGAATTTCTGAAGTTTTAGTCCTCGAACCCCGCACTTTTGAAGAAATGCCCCAGGCAATTCAAGCATTACGAGAGCGCAAGTCTGTAGTATTAAACTTGACTATTATGGACCCAGATCAGGCTCAACGGGCAGTAGATTTTGTTGCCGGTGGTACTTACGCGCTTGATGGACATCAAGAGCGCATTGGCGAAAGTATCTTTTTGTTTACACCCAGTTGCGTGCAAGTCAGCACTCAAGGCGGTTTTTTACATGAAGTACCCCAACCACCAGCACGTCCGGTTCGTCCCACAGGTGCAACTCCAACTTGGGGCAGCGAAGTCAACCGCATGGCACAATAATGAAGTTAGATTAGTCATTGGTTCCTTGTCCTTATGCTGACTAATGACTAATGACCAATAACTAAATGACTATTAACTAAATGACTATTAAATTTGGTTTAATTGGTGGCGGGGTAATGGGAGAAGCTCTCTTATCCCGCCTTATTGCGCGGGGAATTTATCAGGGTTCTGAAGTCATAGTCAGTGAACCCCAAGCCGCTCGCGGGAGTTTCCTACAGCAGCAATATGGGGTAACTGTAACGACGGATAATTGTCTGGTGTTATCTCAGTCTCAAGAAGCTGTAATGTTGGCTGTCAAGCCTCAAGTGTTTAGTGCGATCGCTCAAGAATTAGCAGATATATTACCTGTAGAACATTCACCCCTAATTATTTCTATTTTGGCGGGTGTGCCTTTAAAACCTCTAGAAGCAGCTTTTCCCCAATTGCCAGTTGTTCGCGCTATGCCCAATACTCCTGCTACAGTGGGAGCAGGAATGACGGCTATTTGTTTAGGTGCTTACACTCAGCCCAGACATCAGCAAACAGCACAGGAAATTTTTTCCGCTGTGGGGGAAGTTGTCGAAGTTCCAGAATCTTTAATGGATGCTGTGACAGGGTTATCTGGTAGTGGCCCTGCTTATGTAGCGTTAATGATCGAAGCCTTAGCTGATGGGGGTGTGGCGGTGGGTTTACCTAGAGCAGTGGCTAAACAGTTAGCTTTGCATACGGTATTGGGAACGGCTAAACTCATAGAAGAAACAAAAATCCACCCCGCAGAATTGAAAGATAGAGTTACCAGTCCTGGGGGGACGACTATTGCAGGAGTGAGCGAGTTAGAAAAGGCTGGGTTTCGTTCTGCTTTAATTCAAGCTGTGAAAGCTGCTGCTCATCGTTCTCAGGAGTTGGGGAAAGGATAAAAAATTAATTCAAAATTCAAGTTAAGGAAAGTTTCACGCAAAGACGCAAAGGCGCAAAGGTTCATATCAATAAATATTTTCATGCACTCATCAGTGAAACTTCATACATCAGATCGAAGGTTTCTCCAGTTTGTGAAATCGGCTTTAGGGGTTGTTTGATTTTGCTTAACTCGCTCTAGTAAACCAGGAATTGCTAAAAGTTCTTGTGTTGCTGCTTCGTTTTCAGCATTTGCTAAGTAAGCAGCAAAATCTACCAGCAATTTTAATCGCTCTACAGTCATCTTATATCTCCATTTATAGCTGATGAGATTGGGAAACTAGAAATGACTATGGAATAGCAAGTTATCCTCCATTAGAGGCTTTGTTATTCCATAGCCACAACTATAAGCTCTTATATCTGGGGAATTAGCACTGGCCAAAATTGTTCAATATATACACAAAGTTCTTCATAGCTTTTGCTCTTGAGGTAAGGCAAATTATTAGCTTTTCCTTGACTCTTAGCATATTCTATGATGATAGCAATGAGGCGGTTACAAGCCTTTGCATTTGGCTTAAGTTCATTCTTTACTACCCTAGCGTCTGGTTTCTGGTTTTGACTCTGGGGAATCATCACAATTTGGTATTCCACACCTGGCAAGTTTGGCAACTGTAGGCGGATACCTGGTTGAAACTGAGGCTGGCTTGAGTTATTATTGTCTAAGCTAATAGCCATAAAAATTGTTCCTTGATTTATATTGAGGTTCTAGAATTCAGTCGGCAAGACCGTTAATGGCTAACCAAGCTACAAAATTCTGAAAATTAGAAGAAGACGCTATCTGGAGTACCAGTCCAGGTGGCGTTTTTTCGTCGTTTTGTATCTTAGCTTCAGATATCCTAGCAACACTTCTCAAGGTTGTCAATGCAGTATAGACATATTTCTTTTAATGAAGTATGATAATACTGCAAGTAGAGCTATAATTTATGTCTAATTCTATTTTTCGACTTGAAGATTTAGTACAGATATATCAAGGAGTTACTCTCAAACGCTATGAAAACGAACTTGGTTCACAAGAACCTATTATTAACTCACGAAATCTTGAGCAAATATATATAGGTGGTGAACTAAGCATTGCTCAACTTGATTCTTCTAATCTCTCTCGGTACAGATTACATACTGATGACGTAGTTATTACAATTAGAGGAACTCCCCTGAAAGCATCATTGGTGACAGATGAAGTAAAAGGTAGCTTGCCACATCAAAACTTGGCAGTTTTACGGGTAAAGGCAGAAAATCTTAATCCAGTATTTTTAGCTGTGTTGATGCGCTCAAAATGGTTAGAAACACAAATTAGCACCTTATATAGTCAATCTATCGGAACTCAGTTGTTAAAAATTTCACAGTTGCGAGAGTTGGAGATACCATTACCTAGTTTGGATAGACAAAACCAATTAGCTCAACTCTTTTTAGCTGCTGAACATTACACTCAAATTACATTAGAAATACTAGTACAACGGAATCATTTAACTCAATTAGCTTTATCTCAAATTTTAGAAGGAGTACAATGATAACTTTAAAGGATTTAATACAAAAGCTTTGGAGTGCGGCTGATATTCTACGCGGTCATTTTCCTGCCAGCGATTATAATAAATATCTACTTAGGCTATTGCTTCTGAAACATTTATCTGATGTTGTTGATGAAAACAATAACTTGAGTTTATTTGTAGTAACTGATCGTTGTCATTGGAGTTACTTACATAGTGTTAATAAAGATATTGGTCAAGCACTTAATATAGCATCTCAAGAGATTGAATATCACAATCCAAATTTGGAGAAAATTTTTACAAGTATTGACTTTGAAAATAAGTATCATAGTCTTGGTTCTGCACAATATGAAATGATACTGCGACAATTAATTCAGCATTTCTCTTATCTAAATCTTGGGTACAATAACCTTGCAGAACCAGATATATTAGGAAAGGCTTGCGAATATCTAATTGAAAAATTTGCGGGTGATTCTGGAAAATATTCAGCAGAGTCTTATACTCCAAATAAGATAGCACAATTGTTAGTTAATCTCTTAGGATTAGAAAAAGGGATGACAATTTGTGATCCTGTCTGCGGATTTGGTGGATTTCTTACTGGTTATGTCAACTATATAAAACAGCGAGGATTAAATATAGAAGATATATCCTTTTATGGACAAGAGAGAAACTTAGAAACTTGGGTGATTGCTAAAATTAATTTACTATTCCACAACATCTTTAATTGCGATATCCGATGGGGAGATACAATTCGCGATCCTCAATTATTAGATGGTAAAAAATTAATGATTTTTGATAGGGTAATTGCTAACCCCCCATTTTGTATTAGTCATTGGGGTGATGACATAGAAGGATTTGATTCTTACTATCGTTTTAGATATGGAATACCACCCAAAAACAATGGAGATTTTGCCTTTATTCAGCATATATTAGCTACATTAAAAAATACTGGTAAAGCAGCAATAATAGTGGCAAATGGTGTATTATTTCGTGATGGTAAAGAAGGTTCAATTCGCCAAAGGATTCTTGAAGAAGATTTAATTGAAGCAGTAATTGGTCTTGCACCTAATTTATTCTATCATACTGGTATTCTGACTAATATTTTAATTTTTAACCGCAATAAAGCAGAAAAAAGCAAAAATAAAGTTTTATTCATTGATGCTAGTAGCAAATATCAAAAAATTGGGCGACAAAATCATTTACAATCAGAACATATTAACGAAATTGTCAATATTTACCACTCTTTTACTGATCAAGAAGGGTATAGTAAAGTTGTATCGTTGGAAGAGATAGCACAAAATGACTATATCCTTAACATCAATCGCTATGTGCTACCTCCCAAAACCGAAAATGAAAAAATTGATATTAAGACAGAAATTATTAAGCTGCGGGAATTAGAGGCTGAACGCATTAAAGCAGAAAATGATATGAATAAATATCTGCGTGAACTGGGAGTAAATTTATGAGAAAAAATAAATACAACTACTAAAACAGAAAGCTACCATGCAAACACAAGCCGTTACTGAAACCATCACCACCATTGCTGAGGCAGAAAAACAATTTAGTTTGAGCCGCAGTCAATCTCAGGATTTTTTTACAGAATGGCATGATCAATTACCTGAGATTAATTCGAGCGATGCCTACGGCGAAGCCATCGCACTAACCTATCAGCTTTTCAAGTCATCTTTGCAGGTTATTGATTGGTAATCAGTACCAGTCAACAATTACCAGTCCCGAAACCCTGGAAAACTCATTGACATTGTGAGTAACCAAAGTTGATTGAAGTGCTATGGCTGTCCCGGCAATCAAAACATCTATTTGACCGATGGGAGTTCCTTGCTGCTCCAACTCAGCACGAATTGTAGCAGCAGCAAGAGCAGCATCTCTATCAAACGGAATCACTTTAACTCGGCTCAGAAATTGCTGAAGTTGTTGGGTGCGTTTTGCGGGTGAAGTGGACTTAGCAATGCCGACTTGTAATTCAAAGAGAACAATCGTAGGAATACTAATTTCCTCAGCAGAGATATTGGCAAGATTTTGAGCAACTTGTCCTTGACCTTTGAAATAGTAAATCAAGGTGTTGGTATCCAAAACGTACATCTAGAGGCTCTCCCGCAAGATGTCTTGTCCCGATTCAGCGCGTATCTCTTCTAATGTAGGAAAGTCCTCTTTCCAACTTCCAGCAAGTGAATAAACGAGTTCTGCCCAAGAAAACTGGTTTGCAGATTGGTTCACAGTTTGGTTAGCATTGAGATGTTTGGCACGGATAAACTCAGCAAAAGTCAGAATCTCATCTGCCTGATCTTGGGGAAGGGCTTTGACGAGTGCATAAATCTGTTCAGCAATGGTCATAATAGAGTTCTAGGTAAATAGACGGCCATTGAATGAGATGATCGGTGAAATTATTCTATTGTAGATGTTATTATCGAAAAACCTATAGCTCCGCCTCCAGAAGTTGTGCTTTAGCTCTCAACGTAGCAAATCCCTAATCAGGTTATGATAATAAATAGTCTGGATGCAAAAGATGATTGAGTGAACTATCCCGCCCCGTCTTCAGAAATTAATTTAGGGTCTATTTTTCCCTTTGAGTTGGATCAATTCCAGCTAGATGCGATCGCCTCCCTCAATGCTGGCCGCTCAGTAGTTGTCTGTGCGCCCACAGGTTCAGGTAAAACATTAATTGGGGAATACGCCATTTATCGCGCCCTGGCGCGAAGGAAACGTGTATTTTACACCACCCCCCTCAAAGCGTTATCGAATCAAAAATTACGCGATTTTCGGGAAAAATTCGGATTTGATCAAGTCGGACTCTTAACCGGGGATGCCTCCATTAACAGGGATGCACCGATTTTAGTCATGACCACCGAAATTTTCCGCAATATGCTTTATGGCACACCCATAGGTCAAATCGGCATCTCTTTGACAGACGTTGAGGCTGTGGTCTTAGATGAGTGCCACTACATGAACGATCGCCAACGGGGTACAGTCTGGGAAGAATCAATCATCTACTGTCCCCGTGAAGTGCAACTTGTGGCTCTTTCCGCTACTGTGGCTAATAGTGACCAACTCACGGACTGGTTAAATCGTGTTCATGGACCCACAGACCTAATTTACTCGGATTTTCGCCCAGTCCCCTTAGAATTTCACTTTTGTAATCCCAAAGGGCTGTTCCCGCTGCTGAATGACAGCAACACCAAAATTAACCCCCGTTTGATCAAACGTGGTAAAAAAGGTCCTGGGGAAAGAGGGAAAGCCGGTAGACCAGAAGCACCTGGCATTATTTATACCATCAGCCAATTAGAGCAGCGGGATATGCTGCCAGCAATTTTCTTTATTTTTAGCCGTCGGGGCTGTGATAAAGCCGTGGGAGAAGTAGGGGATTTATGGCTAGTTAATAACGAAGAATCCCAAATATTACGTAGGCAGATTGATGACTTTTTAGCTCGTAACCCGGAAGCAGGACGTTCTGGACAAATTGCACCACTCTACAGAGGTGTTGCGGCTCATCATGCCGGCATTTTACCAGCTTGGAAAGTCTTAGTTGAGGAACTGTTTCAACAGGGATTAATTAAAGTCGTCTTTGCAACGGAAACCCTGGCAGCGGGTATTAATATGCCAGCGCGGACAACGGTGATTTCTACCCTTTCCAAGCGCACTGATAACGGACACCGCTTGTTAAAAGCTTCGGAATTTCTGCAAATGTCCGGGCGTGCTGGTCGGCGGGGGATGGATTTACAAGGTCACGTAGTGACTTTACAAACTCCCTTTGAAGGGGCAAAAGAAGCAGCTTATTTGGCTACATCTCCAGCAGATCCTCTGGTTAGTCAGTTTACTCCTAGCTATGGTATGGTGCTGAACTTGCTGCAAACCCATACCTTGGAACAAACTAGGGAACTGATAGAACGCAGTTTTGGACAGTACATGGCGACTTTGTATTTAAAGCCAGAGTATGACGAAATAGCGGAAATTAAAGCCGAATTAGAGAAAATTCAGACAGAATTAGCCGCAGTTGATGAAAATGAATTGGCGCTGTATGAAAAATTGCGACAACGTTTAAAAGTAGAACGGCATATTTTTAAGACTCTACAAGAACAAGCACGGGAAGACAGACAAGAACAATTGTCGATGATGTTAGATTTTGCTGTGACTGGGACGCTGTTAAGTTTGAAAGATAAAAACATGACAGCGACTTTACCTTTAACAGCAGTATTGTTTGGTAAAGCCCCAGAAGTGGGTCCAATGTCTTACTTGGTCTGTTTGGGACAAGATAACCGCTGGTATGTGGCTACAACTGCCGATGTAATTGACTTATATGCGGAAATGCCCAGGGTGGAAGTTCCAGATGATATTTTACCACCATCAGAATTGGGTTTGAAACGGGGTCAGTCTGTGCGTGGTAATGCACAAACTGCGGCGATCGCCCAAAGCATACCCGATCCGAGCGAGTTTATGTATATGCCTCCGGAAGTGGCTACACAACTGAGTCGGGTTAACGCTGTCCAAGCGCAAATAGAAAATCACCCTTTACATCAATCAGGAAATATTGCCAATATATTTAAACAAAGAGCGCGTTGTGTGGAATTAGAAGCTGAACTGGAAGGTTTAGAGGAGCAAGTAGAACAACACTCGCAACAACATTGGGAAGAGTTTCTGAATTTAATTCAGATATTACAGCACTTTGGCGGGTTGGATAATTTAGCACCTACGGAACTGGGACAAATGGCCGCTGCGATTCGGGGTGAAAATGAATTATGGTTAGGTTTAGCGATCGCCAGTGGTGAACTGGATAATTTAGATCCCCATCATTTAGCTGCTGCGGCTGCGGCTTTGGTGACAGAAACACCACGCCCAGATAGTAAAGTGCGCTTTGACCTCAGTAATGAAGTTGCGGATGCTTTAGCTAAATTGCGGGGAATTCGTCGCCAAGTGTTCCAAGTCCAACGACGGTATAATGTGGCTCTGCCTATTTGGTTGGAGTTTGAATTAATTGCCATTGTCGAACAGTGGGCTTTGGGTATGGATTGGGTGCAACTATGTGCAAATACAACTTTGGATGAAGGTGATGTTGTCAGGCTGTTACGTCGCACATTGGATTTATTATCCCAGATTCCCCATGTTCCCTATGTACAAGACTCTCTGCGGCGCAATACTCAACGGGCTATGCAGTTAATTGACAGGTTCCCTGTGAATGAAGCGATGGAATAAGCTTTAGGTTGGGCATTGCCCGCCTACTGCATTCGATTTTTGAATTAATAAATTTAACCTAGTTCTTCCTTATCAAAAACGAAGATATCACATTTACAGGTTGAAGTCAACAGTATTAACTGATAAATTTTGGACATTTAATATTGTATTTGTTGGGGCTGGTAATTGGTAATTGGGAAGAGCAATTATCAAATAGAATAGGTTTATTGTCAGTGATGATTGGTACAAAAACTCGCTTTTCTCTATTTCTGATGTGACAAGCATTCTGACTCCTGAATCCTGTAAGGGTTTGACCCTACTCAACCCTGACTGAATCCTGAATTTTTACCTGAAAACCTTTTTTTCACCAGCGGATTTACTGACCTAAAAAACCAGCAAGCAGTAACGGCAAAAGTATCAAAGCCGATGTAATTAAAACCAGAGTTGCCGGATCAATTTTGATGTGGTTTTTCTGTGGGTCTCGCATTTGCCACAATTCCCCCAAAACAGGTATTTAAACTCATCTTAAATTATTTATAGCCCTTTTGTGGGATTTCATGAGTTGAGAAATGTAAAGCAGCAATAACTCATTTCTTCCCTGGTAGTTTAGTACCCATTTCCGTTAATGCAGAGAAGATGAGATAGGCAATCAGTAAACCCACACCTGCTAAAAAAGCGAGTAAATCGTTATTCATAACTTACCCTATATTTTACCTTACATAAAGCTATGATACAGGAATAATACCCAGCATCCAGATTTATCAAAAAAATCGGGGATATAAGCGGTATTAATTAACCTATTTTTATCCGCGTTTATCTGCGTTTATCTGCGGTATTTATCCTGGAGACCCTATTAGACCTCTCCGGAAATATGGTAGAGACGTTCCACCGGAACGTCTCTACAAGGGTTTCAAACCACGCACATTTAATTACCGGAGATGTCTATTGTGAAGCCCCCCTTTTTAAGGAGGTTGGGGGAATCTCACAACCAACTCAATATCAAACGAAATCAAGGTTTTAGGTGCAACTGGTAATAATTTAGGTGATATAGGTGCGGCAGCGATCGCTAAAATCCTACCACAAAACCAAACTTTAGAAAAACTCAATTGGCGACGAAATCACATCACAGCGCAGGGTAAACAGACTTTGATTAAAGGATTAAAGTCAAATCAGGCACTTTGCGAATTGCTAATAGATGGTAAGCAAGATGAACTAATTACTGCTTTACTAGAATTAACTCTAGTTTAAATCCAGGTAAAGACAAAGCAACCCTTAGTGATATCGCGTTAATTGAAAGTGTATATCGCACATAATTTTCCCGGATACCGTTTATTTACTTCGACAATAGGGAATGGTAAGCATATATGTTGAAGTCATGTAAGTAGGTTGGCGTTAAAATTTGTCGTTATGACAAGACAAAAGGCAAGAGGCAAAAGGCAAGAGTGAAGAGGTTTTTAGGCTACTTTACATTTTGTTACATACTTTTGTTTTTTCACGTCGTTCTACTTAGTAGTGACTTCTCCTAGATTTTTGATCCTTACTCAGATTAAGAATATTTGACCTATGGCTTATTATCAGAGGAAAATCTCCATTTACCCCTACCCTAGACTACGGACATCACTGGTACTCATATTAACACTGTTTTTTTTGAATATGGGATGTTCTAGTGAGGAAAATCAAACTCTTTCCAATCCTAACACCTTAGCAGCTGGTCAAAATTCTGCTGTAGGTCAGCAATCAAAAACGCTTCATATCGCTGTGATTCCTATTCAATCTTCTCAAGCACAAGCAAAACAATTAAAAATTTTAGATGAGTATTTAGAAAAGACTATAAGACGCAAATTTAATATTCACGTGCAGCCAGACTATGATACAGCCATAAACTTGCTGGTAACAGAACAAGTACAAATTGCTTATTTGGGTTCCCTTAGTTATGTCAAAGCCAAGCAAAAAAATCCCAATATTGAACCCATACTTGCACCCATTAATAAAGCGACAGGTAGACCTTGGCATACTAGCATGATAATTGCCAATTCTGCTCATATCAAAAGCGTAAAGGATTTGACAAATAAACGATTTGGATTTGTCAGTAAATCCTCTACCACTGGTTTTTTGATTCCTTGGGTAGAGTTATTTAAGAAGGAAGAAATTGATCCTGACAAAACCTTTAGTGAAGTTCAATTTTTAGGTAGTCATGATCAGGCTTTAGAAGCGTTAATTGCTGACGAAGTTGATGCTGTAGCAGTGCAGCAAGAAGCTTATTTTAAGGCACAATCAGAAAACAAACTTCCTCAGGCAAAGTATGTAAAGATTTGGGAGTCATCACCATTACCAACTGATCCGATAGTTATATCTAGCAAGCTCGACCAGAAATTAATTTATAGTCTCAAAAAGGCATTAATTGATGCTCCAAATGCTATTGTATCAGTTTCAGGAGCAGAAATAGTAGGATATACCCTTGTAGATGATATGAACTACGAACCAATTAGGCAATTGCAAACAAAATTAGATGAAAACACTCCAAATTAACTATACAAAATCAAAAAAAAAATCAATAATTACTATGAGGATTTGGCAAAAATTCCTGAGTTCTTCTCTAGTATTAGCTGCGTTGATATGTTTGATGATGACCAGTGCTTTTCGTCTATATCAAGCCGAGACAGCTGCGGAAAAAATTCAGAAAAGAACGGCTTATGCACTCAGTATTACTCATAGCTTAGAAAAAGCTTTAAAAGATCAAGCCCTAGCACTCAAAGATTTTGTAGTTCTAGGCTATAATATTACAAATATGATACAGTTTCAAAAAATCAGGTCTAATTTTCTGATAGACCTCGATAAGTTAGAATTTGTGATGGATGAAGTACCAGAATTATCATTTGTGCGTCGTCGTCACGCTTTTTTAACACATTTAGCCAACACTATAGATAGTAAAAATAATTTAGTTACATCTCAACAGGATTTGCAAGCAATTAACTCTTACATACAAGATATTACATTTTACCTAGCTGATATTTCTCAGAAAGCTCAAAAACAAAATAATACTGCTAATGAGAGGGTTGCAAGAATCAGAAAAATGAATACAAATTTTCAATTTTTAGGCATTATTGGTATATTTTTAATATTTTTGTTTAAACTAATAATGATTATACTTCCAGTTATTCGCTCATTGCATAAACTGCAAATTGGAGTAGCAAAAATTGGTGCAGGTGATTTAAATTATCATTTAGATATTAAAACTAACGATGAAATTGAACAATTAGCAGATGAGTTTAATCAGATGACCATGAAATTAAGAGATTTTTATTATTCTCTAGAATCCAGAGTTTCTGAAAGAACCTCGGAACTTTTTGAACTCAATCAAGATTTACAGACGGAAATAGTTGATAGAAGAAAAGCGGAAATTAATCTGAAACAGTCTCAGATTCAATTAACACAAAAAGCCCAAGAACTAGAACAAGCACTGCAAGAACTCCAGCAAACTCAAATTCAATTAATTCAAAATGAGAAAATGTCAAGTTTGGGACAGCTAGTAGCTGGTATAGCTCATGAAATTAATAATCCCGTTAACTTTATTCATGGTAACATTACACCACTTGAAGAATGTTTTCAGAATTTGATTCAATTAATAAATCTGTATCAAACCTACTATCCCCAACCTGTGGATGAAATTCAATACTACATGGAAGATATAGATTTACCATTCATTGTTGAAGATACAAGTAAAATAATTGCTTCTTTAGACGTAGGAGCTAAAAGAATTCGTGAAATTGTTTTATCTCTCAGAAACTTCTCTCGACTGGATGAAGCTGATATCAAAGAAGTAAATATCCACGAAGGAATTGATAATACATTGTTAATTCTTCAGCATAGAATTAAAGGAAAACCTCAAGAAGCTGAAATTGAAGTTATCAAAAATTATGGTGATTTACCCGTAGTTGAATGTTACCCAGGTCAACTAAATCAAGTATTTATGAATATTATTAGTAATGCCATAGATGCTCTAGAAGAACACAGAAATAAAAATTCTTTATCAGACATAAATACTTGTAATAAGAGAATTTATATTCAAACCAAGCTGATAAAAAATGATCGGATTGCTATTCATATTGTAGACAACGGGATGGGAATACCAGAAGAAAGTCGCAATCGTATATTTGATCCTTTCTTCACTACAAAACCTATTGGTAAAGGAACCGGTCTTGGCCTGTCAATTAGCTATCAAGTTATTACTGCCAAGCATGAAGGGAAATTGCAATGTATTACTACACCAGGAAAGGGAACAGAATTTATTATTGAACTTCCGATTAAGCAACATAATTAGTTTCCAAATCGTGTTTATAATTGCGTATAATCTACAGCAGATTGCAAGTGAATGAGGTACAAAGTGAAAATCAAAATATGACTGTAGCGCAGCTTTATCAAACATCAAGCGGCTTTCACTCCTGACTCCTGAATTCTGCTTGCTGTATTTGTTAGGTTACATACCAATTTTATAGCAATCCTAAATCATTATGAAACTTCACTTATTAAAACCACTAGCGTTTATTGATTTAGAAACCACAGGAGTAGAGGTTACTAAAGATAGAATTGTGCAAATTGCCGTCCTCAAAGTATTTCCAGACGGCAGAGAAGAACTGAAATCTCAAATAATTAATCCCACAATTCCTATTCCTCCCACTGTTTCAGTAGTACATGGAATTTATGATGATGATGTAAAAGATGCACCTACCTTTGCTGAAGTTGCTCTTGACTATTTAAATTTTCTTGATGATAGTGACTTAGGTGGGTTTAATTCCAATAAATTTGATATTCCTTTGCTAGTAGAAGAATTTTTACGTGTCGGAATATGTTTTAAATTGCCTGGGAGAAATTTAGTAGATGTGCAAACCATATTTCACACAATGGAACGACGCAATTTAAGGGCAGCTTATAAGTTTTATTGTGGTCAAGATTTAGTAGGAGCGCATGATGCAGCAGTTGATATTCGTGCGACTTATGAAGTTCTCAAAGCACAAATTCAACGGTATGAAAATGTAGAATATAGTAATGATGGTTCTCCTGTACCTGTGCCAATTAAAAATGACATCAACATTTTAAGTCAACTGACTACCTTTAATTTTTTAGACCCCACAGGTAAACTTATTTATGATGAACAGAAAAAAGCCATTTTGTTTAACTTTGGTAAATATAAAGGCAAACCTTTGCTAGAAGTATTTTCAAAAGATCCCAGTTATTACGACTGGATGATGAATAAAGGAGATTTTTCATTATCTACTAGGAAAGTTTTAAAAAGAGCTTGGAAAGCAATTCATGATTCGTAATTCGTAATTTACTCGTTCCCATTACTCATTCCCATACTCTGTATAGGAATGAATTATAGAAGGCTCTGCCTTCTACATATAGTTCACACTAAGTAAGTCGGCTCGAAAAAACCAAGGTATGTAACAAAATGTAAAATCTCTGAAAGTCTCTTGCCTTGCCATAACGACAATTTTCAACGCCTACCTACTTATGCTGCGTTATAAGCTACAGTAGAGTCAGAGCCTCTGTGATTGCATTCCCAGTCTGAGACTGGGAACGAGATAAACAAAATCATAGGCAATATTTATGTTTACAGACAACCTCAAAGAGATTTTATTTGAGCATTTGCAGCACACAGTCCAACTCTTTAATGTTGATCCAATAACGTCAAATAAAGCCTTTATTTACCTTGTTTCAGTTTATTCTGAACCCAGTCGATACTATCACACATTACAACATATTCACTCTGTTCTGACTACAATTGACACTTTAAAAACATCTGTCCAAGACTTGCCTTCTGTACAACTTGCAGCCTGGTTTCATGATATAGTATATGACACTCATGCTTCAGATAATGAAGAAAAAAGTGCCGAATATGCTGCTATTTTTTTGAAAAAACTAGCAATTCCTAATAGCACTATTACTAAAATTCAAAATCTAATTTTGTGTACTAAAAATCATCAAGCCGATGATATAGATAGCCAAGTTTTACTGGATGCTGATTTAGCAATCTTAGCGGCTGATACGGTTCAATACCAAGAGTATGCCAAAGCTATTCGTCAGGAATATGCTTGGGTTCCAGAAACTGAATATATTACAGGTAGACGACAAGTATTAGAGCGATTTTTGCAACGTAAATCTATTTACTTTACACCTTTAATGTTAGAGTCTGCTGAAGAATTAGCCCGGTTGAATATCAGCACTGAATTAAAACAGGACTTACACAAAACAGAACGGAAGTAGGGGTAATTCATGTAGCTTGCTTCCCGAAGGGTATTACCCCTACGCAAGAATCAGGTTTTGAGTTCAATCTTGCGTAAGTCCTATTAAAATATTCGCTGGTACGATAATATATATAAAATCTAAATAAATTAAATATTTATATGATAATTCTACACCCATTATCAGATTTTATTAACCCCAATACTGAAATTATCACCCCACATCCCAGCTATTATTATGAGGGTAAATGTCCCCAAACTGGTGAACTTCTCAAATTACCACGTACAGCTTTAGTAGAAGCTATCGCTAAAAGGTTAATGCAGCAACTGAGCGAAAATCAAATTTACACACGTGAAGGTAAAATGTATGGTGTTTTATTAGTTGAATTACCCAACGGTGAACCAAAAATTATTAAAGCATTTTCCGGACTTTTAAATGGTTATAGTGTAGTAAAAGGTTGGGTTCCCCCCATTCCCGGACGTGAAGAAGTTGCTTTAGCAGAAACACAGACTTTAGCAAAGTTGGCAGAAATTAAACAAGAAATAATAACTCTTAAACAAATTCCCGAACGACAACAATATGAAACATTAACTGTTGAATTTAAACAGCAGTTACAAATAATGAATTTACAACATAATCAAAGTAAACAACAACGACAGGAAAAACGCCAACAATACCAACAAACCCTGAGAGGAGAAACCCTTGAAATTGCCATAGCACAACTAGAAGCCGAAAGCTGTCAGCAGGGAATTGAGAGGAAATATTTAAAACGTCGTCAAAATGAACTGTTGCAGCCTTTAGCCGAGCTAATAACAGCCGCAGATAACAGAATTAGAGAACTCAAACAACAGCGAAAAGAACTATCAAGGCAATTGCAAACCCAAATGCACGCTGCATATAGCCTGACTAATTTTTATGGACAATCTCTATCTTTACAGCAATTAATACCAGGAGGAATACCCACAGGAACGGGGGAATGTTGCGCTCCTAAATTGTTACATTATGCCGCAACTCATAAATTAAAACCTCTCGCAATGGCAGAATTTTGGTGGGGTGAATCCTCAATACAGGATAAAGTACAAGGAGAATTTTATGGTGCTTGTGTAGAAAGATGTCAGCCTTTAATGGGGTTTTTGCTATCAGGATTAAAATCTCAAACTTCTGATTTTCAAAAGTTAGAAATTATTTATGAAGATCAATGGTTAATTGCTGTGAATAAACCCCCAGGATTACTATCTGTACCTGGGCGTTATCATTACAATCAAGATAGTGTTCTCAGTCGGTTACGGAATTTGTATGATTTAGAATTGATGACAGTACATCGTTTAGATCAAGAAACTTCTGGTATTTTGATATTGGCACGCGATAGCACCACCCATTCACAACTAAATCAACAATTTGCAAAACGACAAATACACAAAATTTATGAAGCCGTTCTTGCAGGTTCACTCACCACAGACCAGGGTATAATTGATTTACCATTGTGGGGAAATCCAGAAAATCGTCCTTATCAAACAGTTGATTTAGAAAAAGGTAAACCCAGTTTGACTAACTTTCGAGTCATAGGAAAACAAGGAAACCATACCCGTGTAGAATTTATCCCTCTCACAGGACGTACCCATCAGTTACGGGTTCATGCTGCTGATGTGCGAGGATTAGGAGTAAAAATTTTAGGTGATCGCTTATATGGTTGCAATGCTAATGTGAGCCGATTACATCTACACTCCAGAGAAATCACTTTTCAACATCCTCACACAGGGGAAACTTTGCATTTACAGACAAAAACACCCTTTTAATTCAGAATTCATAGGGAACAGGGAACAGGGAACAGGGAACAGGGAACAGGGAACGAGAAAACAGGGAACAGGGAACAGGGGGAAGTTAATAACCCAATCACCAATCACCAGAATAATTTACGAATGCAGCCTTTATCGGTAAACTCAAATATTGCATACACATGACTGGAGCGCAAAACTTTGGGCATAGAATTACGCAGTTTCGTATTTCTAGACAATCTGCAACCGCAACACGCCGCATATATGGGAACAGTAGCCCAAGGTTTCTTACCATTACCAGGGGATACATCCCTGTGGATTGAAATCTCACCCGGTATTGAAATCAATAAAATTACAGACGTAGCCCTCAAATCAGCCTCTGTCCGTCCGGGAGTACAGGTAGTAGAAAGATTGTATGGACTATTAGAAGTGCATTCTGGTTCTCAAGGGGAAACACGAGCCGCAGGCCAAGCTATTTTAGCCATGCTGGGAGTGAAAAAAGAAGACTGTCTCAAACCCCGTGTCGTTTCTAGCCAGATTATTCGCAATATTGACGCTTACCAAACTCAACTCATCAACCGCACACGCAGAGGCCAGCTACTACTCGCAGGACAAACACTGTACGTTTTAGAAGTTGAACCAGCTGCTTACGCTGCACTCGCAGCCAACGAAGCCGAGAAAGCAGCACAAATTAACATTTTAGAGGTGCAAGCGGTAGGAAGCTTTGGCCGACTGTATTTAGGTGGGGAAGAACGGGATATTTTAGCAGGTGCAGCGGGAGCTTTAGCCGCGATTGAAAATGTACCAGGCCGCACACCACAGAGTCAGCGTCAGGAATAGAAGGAGAAAAAATGGCAAGTCGAGAGCATTTAGCCCTACTTCAAGCAGGTGCAGTTACCTGGACAGGCTGGAGACAGCGAAACCCCCAAATTGAAATTGACCTTAGCACCGCTAACCTAGAAGGGGAAAACTTCCGGGGTGCAAATCTCCAAGGTGTGAATTTAACCAAGGTAAATTTAAGTCACGCTTTACTGGTGCGAACAAATTTGAGTGGTGCAAATTTAAGTAGTGCTAACCTGTCTCAAGCCAAGTTGATAGAAGCCAATCTTTCTCAAGCTAACTTGAGTATTGCTAATTTGAGTGGTGCAACACTGACACAGGCAAATTTAAGTCAGGTAACTTTAATTGGTGCTGATTTGAAGGCAGCTAATTTTAGAGGTGCTGTAATTACAGATGCTAATTTAATTGGTACTGATTTGAGCAATGCTAACTTAAAAGATGCAGATTTGGCAGGAGCAAAACTCATCCGCAGCAATCTTGGTTTTGCTAACCTAATTGGTGTTAATTTAATTACTGCTGACATGAGTGAAGCCAATTTGTATGAATCCGAACTAATGCAAGCTTACCTTTACCAAGCTAATTTTTATAAAGCTAATTTAACCAACTCACATTTAGGAAGTTCATATCTATTCAGAGCTAATTTGAGTGAGGCGAATTTGATGAATGCTGATTTAACTTGGGCTAATTTGAAATATGCAAATTTGGCAGGTGCAAATCTTCAAGGTGCGAATCTGAGAGGTGCAAATTTAACAGGTGCTAACCTCAAGGGTGCGAATTTACAAGATGCAATTATGCCAAGTCTTTATGGATGTGATTAGAATCAGCAAAGTATATCACTTAAACCTATAAGTTATTTAAATATAATTTACACAAAAAAGGTAAACATCTAGTTTTTTCGCAATAAGTCTAAGTTTTTTCTCAATAATATTGACAATTTATCGCAAATCTCCAACGATTTTACTAGGCTCTTGACTTCTTAACTGGTTATGGTAATATTATGTGTGAATAATCCAAGGGGTTATTATGTCTGAATTAAGATTTTCAGGATTTTAAAATTTACAAGATGTAAACTCACATCTTGCACCAAGCCCAGGTGATTAGAAAGATACTGCTAGACAAACTAAGTCCGTCTGCACGGACTCACAGAAAATCAAGGGTTTGAAACCCACGCAGGTGGGTTTTGTATGTATAGCCGTGACTTCCAGTCGCCTGGTGCAAGATGTGAGTAAATATAAAAAAATCTTGTTCATCCATTAATCCTACAAATCCTGATTCTGACAAAAAAAGGTCTATTTATAAAATATTTCTGCACAATAAAGAATCTTTCTTTTCTCTTCAGTAAAATTCTTTTTCAGATTGTTGATTAAAGTTCCATCATGGATGGTTTTTTTGTGCTGGTAATGTAAAAATTTATTTAATTCCGCAAAGATTTGGACTGAATTGCTACCGACAACATTCACATAGTCTAGATTGTGTAAATTATGCCATTCCCTATATATGTTTAGAATATAATTTTGACAATATGCACAAAATTTTGGCATTATTTCCAAACATCAATCATATCTTAGAGTCTAATTACTATATACCCCACGGGCATTGCTACCTTTGGCAAACTCCCCTAGTGGGATTGCATTTAGTGAGTGATGCGTTAATTGCGATCGCCTATTTCTCGATACCGGCAATGCTGATCTATTTTGTCAGCAAGCGGAATGATATTCCCTTCTCCAATGTTTTTGTCTTATTTGGTGCATTCATTATCCTCTGTGGTACAGGGCATCTCCTCGACATTTGGACGTTGTGGCATCCAGACTACTGGATTTCCGGCATTGAACGCGCCTTAACTGCCCTAGTTTCTTGCTATACAGCTTTACAGCTAGTAGAACTGCTACCGCAATTTTTGTCACTGCGAACACCAGAACAGCTAGAAGCCATCAACCAGGAATTAGAAAAGCAAGTAACAGAACGGCAACGCACCGAGGAAACCTTGCGAATGATTGTGACTGGAACTGCTTCTGTAACTGGTAACGATTTTTTTCCGGCTCTAGTGCAGAATCTGGCAACAGCACTCGATGTTAACTACGTTATGGTGTCGGAAGCAGTAGATAACTCCCTATCAAAACTGCGTACCCTTGCCCTCTGGTCTGTTTCTAATTTAGTAGAAAACATTGAATATGACTTAGTGGGTACTCCCTGCCAAACCGTAGTTGAGGAAAAATTACTGTATTCTTATCCAAATAATTTACAGGATTTGTTTCCCAATGCCCCATTACTCCAAGAAATGGACGCACAGAGCTACGTGGGTGTACCCTTGCTGGATAGGGATCAGCAGGTGATTGGCAATCTCTGCATTATAGATGTCAAACCCTTTCTTACGGATGAACGCACCAAAGCAATTTTCAGTGTCTTCGCCGCCAGGGCATCTGCTGAACTACAACGTAAATGGGCAGAAGAAGAAAAACGCCAAGCTTATGAGGATCTGGAATTCCGAGTTGAGGAGCGCACTACTGAACTTGTGAGAGCTAATAACGCTTTAGAAAGCGAAATTAGTGAACGTATTGCGGCGGAAGAGGCGATGAGAGTGATGGCAGAACGGGAAAAAGCCATCAACGGCATAATTTTACGAATGCGTCAAACCCTGAATCTAGAATCTATTTTCCATGTCACCACCACTGAATTACGTCAAGCCGTTGGGTGCGATCGCGTTCTCATTTACCGCTTTCAACCGGACTGGAGTGGAGAATTAGTGTCTGAGTCTGTCGCTGATGATTGGACTATGATGCTACCGACACGAGCAAATGATCCCAAACTCACCAAGGTGGCCGTAAATCAACCTAACTGTATCACAACTTTACTTAGCACTTCTGATATATTGATCCGTGATACCTACTTACAGGAAAACAAAGGCGGTTTACTACGCCAAAAAAACAGCTATTACTGTGTTAGCGACATCTACGCCGCAGGATTTGATTCTTGCTATCTCAATCTTCTCGAAGAGTTGCAAGCACGGGCTTACATTATCACCCCCATCTTCTGTAAACAGCAAATTTGGGGCTTGTTAGCAGTTTATCAAAATGGCCATCCCCGACAGTGGCAAGAGGCAGAAATAGGAATTGTCACCCAAATAGGTAATCAGCTAGGGGTGGCTGTGCAGCAGGCAGAATTATTTGCTCAAACCCAGCAACAAGCAGAGGAACTAAAAATAGCCAAAGAAGCCGCAGACAAGGCTAACCGGGCAAAAAGTGAGTTTCTAGCAAATATGAGTCATGAACTGCGTACTCCCCTGAACGCCATTCTCGGCTTTACTCAGTTGATGCAGCCGGATCAATCCCTGAGTTTTGACCATCAACAGTATATTGAAATCATTAACAACAGTGGTGAACATCTGTTAGCACTAATTGATGATGTGCTAGAGATGTCTAAAATCGAAGCCGGAAGAATCACACTCTATGAAACAGAGTTTGATTTACACAAGTTGCTCTTCAGTTTGGCAGCCATGCTGCAACTAAAAGCACAATCCAAGGGTCTACAACTGAGTTTTGATTTTCATCCTTCAGTACCCCAGTACATCAAAACCGATGAGAATAAACTGCGTCAGGTATTAATCAACCTGCTAGGCAATGCCATCAAGTTTACTGAACAAGGTAGTGTCATCCTCAGAGTAAGAAAAGAGGCAGCAGTTGAAAAGCTAATCTCCCTATCTCCCCAATCCCCAATCACCAATCTCTGGTTTGAAGTTGAAGACACTGGGCCTGGGATTGCCCCAGAAGAACTGGGTGATTTATTTCAGGCATTTCAGCAAACACGAGCGGGACATAAATCTAAACAGGGTACAGGTTTAGGTTTAAAGATCAGTCAGAAGTTTGTAGAATTGATGGGCGGTGAAATTGCTGTTATTAGTAAACTAGGTCAAGGTAGTAGTTTCAGGTTTCACATTCAGGCTGGTTTAGCTCCAGCAACCCCCACTTTTCATTCATTTACCCCTGATGATGTAGTTAGCATTGCTCCGGGGCAGAACTATCGGATTTTGATTGCTGAGGATAATGCTACCAACCGATTGCTACTGAGCCGCGTCTTAAAAAATCTAGGTCTGGAAGTGCAAGAAGCTGAAAACGGACAGGTTGCGATCGCTCTTTGGCAGCAATGGCAACCTCACCTGATTTTTATGGATATGCAGATGCCCATCCTCGACGGTTATGCAGCTACTCAACAAATTCGGCGTTGGGAACAAGAATTAGTAGAACCTGGAGAAAGACCCAACCCCACAAAAATCATTGCCCTAACTGCAAGCGCCTTTACTGAACAGCGACAGGAAAGCTTGAGCGCAGGCTGTGATGACTTTGTTAGCAAACCATTCAGCAGGGAAGAAATTTTAGAAACTCTATCCCAACATCTGCAAATTCAATATCTGCATAAATCAAATTCAGTAAATGAGATCAGCCCTAACTCTTTAGCTCACAAACCGGAATTTATTCTCAATACCGTTGCTTTGGGTATCATGTCGGATGAATGGATGGCCGAGTTATATTTCGCCGCCGCCCAAGGTAACGATAGCAGATGTCTCCACCTCATTAATCAAATCCCACCTGAACACACTGCGTTAATTACGGCTTTAACCAGATTGATTGAAACCTATCAATTTGACCAATTGATGACACTAACTCAGCCAGCTAACAGTTAACAGTTATCACTTATAGGACTCCTATTTGATTTTTGTTCAAAAATCAGTATACCTTTATTCCTTCTTTCCTGTTCCCTGTTCCCTGTTCCCTGTTCCCTGTTCCCTGTTCCCTGCCTCTACGAGTAAGTATGGCTACGCCACGCTCCGCGAACAAGAATCAAACCGGATTGCCATATCACTGTTTACCATTCTCTATCACCTGCCACTTTCAACGTAAAGTTATGAGCAATAAAAGCCCAGAACATCAACCTTCACCACAAACCACTCAGACTAATATTTTGATTGTTGATGATGTTATAGAAAACATTCGTCTCCTCTCTAGCATTTTGGAGCGTAATGGATACCAGACCCGTAAAGCAATTAGTGGAGCAATGGCTCTAACTACTGTTGAAGCATCTCCACCCAGTCTGATTTTGTTAGATGTGAGAATGCCTGATATTAACGGCTATCAAGTTTGTCAACAACTAAAATCAAACCCGAACACTGCCCATATTCCCATCATTTTCCTAAGTGCAGCTGATGCTGTTGCCGATAAAGTCCAAGCTTTTCAAGTAGGTGGTGCAGACTATATTACTAAGCCATTTTATATAGAAGAGGTATTGGCAAGGGTTGAACATCAATTAACCATTATTAAAGCTCAACAAACAATTTGTGATCTGAATGCAAAGCTAGAGGAACTTGCCAGTTTTATCAACTCAAACTTGAGCAGCAAATCTATGGAATTTCAGCAAATTACAAATGTATCTGTTTAGGTAGGGTCTAGCGTGTGGGGGAGCCAGTGCCGTGATACATATACTATAATAATACAATTAATAAATTTTTTGTTTTAAGGCAGGACTTACGCAAAACAGAACGGAAGTAGGGGTAATTCATGAATTACCCCTACGCAAGAATCAGGTTTTGAGTTCAATCTTGCGTAAGTCCTATAAGGTTTTAAATTCAAATTTAATTAATTTAATTCAGAAACCGTAGGATACTGATATGCCTATACAAGCTCAAGCATTTCTAGCCGACATTCTCATTGTCGATGATAAGCTAGAAAATATTCGGTTTTTATCTGATTTTTTGTCCAAGCACCATTATCAAGTTCGCAAAGCAATCAACGGACAGGCTGCATTAATGGCTGTTAGGACACTTCCCCCCGATTTGATTCTTCTAGACATCAATATGCCAGGAATGGGAGGGTATGAGGTATGCGAATTTTTAAAGAATGATTTCACAACAAGTTCAATTCCCATTATTTTCTTGAGTGCTGGGAATGATGTTACTGATAAAGTTAGAGCATTCCAAGTAGGAGGTATTGATTACATTACTAAACCATTTTATTTAGATGAAGTTTTGGCAAGAATTCAGACTCAGTTAAAGCTCAAAGACCTCCAGAAAGAATTAAAATCTCGTAATGAGCAGCTACAAAATACTCTCTTAGTCTTACAAAATACTCAAGCTGAACTAATCCAAAAAGAAAAGCTAGTTAACGCAGGTCGAATTGCTGCAGGAATTGCTCATGAAATTAACAACCCGCTGAGTTTTATTCTTGGCAATCTTAGTCCTGCGTCTGAATATAGTCAAAAACTGATTAGCTTAATTAAGCTTTATCAACAAGCATTTCCAGATGCAACCCCAGAAATAAGAAATTTTATCGATGAAATAGAATTAGATTTCATTAATTCCGATTTTACAAAAATTATTGCTTCCATCCACACAGGAGCAGAAAGGATTCGTTCAGTTATTCAAGCTCTGCATATTTTCTCTCGTCTTGATCAGTCAGGTATCAAACCTTTTGATGTTCATGAAAGTATCGATAGCATTCTGATGACACTACTCTATCAACTTGAGTTAGAAGGCTCAGTCGGTATTTCAATTCTTAAGGAATATGAAGATATACCTGAAGTTATTGGATATACAAATCTATTCAATCAAGCTTTGCTAAATATTTTACAGAATGCTATTGAAGCACTTAAATCACGATTTAATTCAATTCTCGATAGTTCATTTCAACCTACAATTTGGATTAATACTCAAATTATGCCTAAAAATCACATAAAAATTAGTATTAAAGACAATGGTATAGGTATTCCTCAAGAAAATAAAGCTCATATATTTGAACCATTTTTTACTACTAAATCAGTAAAAAAAGGAGTTGGATTAGGTTTATTCACTAGCTACCAAATCATCACTGATATTCATAAAGGTAGTTTGATTTATCAAGGCTGCCCTGAAGGATGTTCAGAATTTATTATAGAAATTCCTGTATCTGGAGATTTTTATACTAATTCGCTGTAGGCTGATAATTGGCAAACATGAATTTTAGCAGTAGACACAATAGTTGTCGCTTGACCCCCTTAAAAAGGGGGGTTGGGGGGATCTTCGCGATTTTGAAACCTTAACAGAACAGTATGGAGTTGGACTTGATCTTACTGGTGTCAACATCAAAATTTTAAGATTTGTAAAGCTTCTCTAGACTCTCTAGCAGACTGGAGGGTTTAGGATTAATGTAACAGGACTCTCAGCCAAGAATTAGTAATAAAACACAAATTGCTGATTTTTGGCGGAAATGCCCTAAACCTTCCTTGGGAAGCGAAAGGAGCAAAAACTATGCTTAACAAATCAGTAAATTTTGGTCTTTTAGGTTTACTTGCCGCTTTATCTCTAACCAATAGCGCCATAGCCGAACAACACCAACACTCACCATCTGCCCCTGCTGACATGACCAACACTATGCCCCAGCCGCAGGGAGATCAGCGTTTCATCACCATGATGATTCACCACGACCAAAAAACGCTGAAAATGGCAGATTTGGCTTTACAGAAGGCGAAAAATCCGCAAATCAAAGCATTGGCAACCGAGATAAAAACCGAGCAAACCAAAGAAATTGAGCAATTGCAAGCTTTTTACAAACAGTTGTATGGTGCAGAAGTTCCTGCTGGTGTCATGAATTGTATGGGTATGGGCAATGGTCAGGGAATGGGCAAAAATATGAGTTTAGAATCTTTGGAAAATTCCCCTAACTTTGACCAGGAATTTTTACAAAAGATGATTCATCATCAGCAAATGTCTGTGAAGATGGCCTCAAAAGCTGCTGAAAATGCTAATGCGCCACAAATTCGTAATTTAGCTCAAGCTATCATCAAAACGCAAACTGCTCAAATTCAAAAGTTGCAGCAGTTGTCTCCAGTTGAATCTTAATTTTTTGTTCACTTTCTTCTTTTTAAAGTTATGACAATCAAACTTACAGTTCCGGGAATGGCTTGTTCTGCTTGTGCCAACAATATTACCAATGCAGTTAAGGCTGTTGATGCTAACGCTAACGTTGAAGCTGACCCCACAACCAAGCTGGTAAATGTAGATACTCAAGCTTCAGAAACTGCCATTAAAGAAGCTTTAGTTGCTGCTGGTTATCCTCCTGCTTAATAGTTGAGGAGATGGGGACTGGGGAGACAAATTAAATCAAAAGTCAAAAGTCAAAATTAAAAAACTTTTGCCTGTTCCCTATTCCCTATTCCCCGTTCCCTGTTCCCTGTTGCCTACTCTAAATAAATATGGATAATCTCACTCTCAAACTCAAAGGAATGAGTTGTGCTTCCTGTGCTAATAACGTTGAACAGGCAATACTTGCAGTTCCTGGTGTAATTGATTGCAATGTTAATTTTGGTACAGAACAAGCAACAATTAATTATGAGCCAAAACAGACAAATTTAGAGGAAATTCAAACTGCTATTGAGGTTGCGGGTTATTCTTCTTTTTCGCTACAAGAAGCACAAGGTGAAGATGAGGCTGAGAAGGCGAGTAGGTTAGCAGAACAACAAGAACTGAAGCGTAAACTATGGACAGGTGGTGTAATTAGCGTTTTTCTGTTTTTCGGTTCTTTACCGATGATGATAGGCTTAAAGTTGCCTTTTATTCCAGATTTTTTACATCATCCTTGGTTGCAGTTGGTGTTAACAACTCCAGTTGAATTTTGGTGTGGTGGGTCTTTTTTCCTCAATGCTTGGAAGTCTTTAAAACGCCACACGGCAACGATGGATACTTTAATTGCATTGGGTACAGGTGCTGCTTATTTATATTCTTTAGTGGTTACGCTTTTCCCAGAGTTTTTTATTGCCCAAGGTTTGCAAACTCATGTTTATTATGAAGTTGCGGCAATGGTTGTGACTTTAATTCTGTTGGGGCGGTTTTTGGAACATCGCGCTAGGGGACAAACTTCGGAAGCTATTCACAAACTGATGGGACTGCAAGCGAGAACTGCTAGAGTGATGCGGGATGGAGTGGAAATGGATATTCCCATCGGCGAGGTGAGAGTTAATGATGTGATTTTGGTGCGTCCGGGGGAAAAAATTCCGGTTGATGGGGAAGTGATTGATGGGGCTTCAATGGTAGATGAGGCTATGGTGACAGGTGAAAGTTTACCTGTGAAGAAGCAATCAGGAGATGAGGTGATTGGGGCGACGATTAATAAAACTGGTAGTTTTAGGTTTAGGGTGACTAGGGTAGGAAAGGATACGTTTTTATCACAAATTGTCAAGTTAGTGCAAGAAGCGCAGGGTTCTAAAGCACCTATTCAAAGGTTAGCGGATCAGGTGACAGGGTGGTTTGTTCCTGCTGTGATTGCGATCGCGATCGCAACTTTTGTGATCTGGTTTAATTTTACGGGTAATTTTACCCTCTCGATGATCACAATGGTGGGTGTTTTAATTATTGCCTGTCCCTGTGCTTTGGGTTTAGCTACTCCTACTTCGGTGATGGTAGGAACTGGTAAAGGTGCGGAAAATGGCATTTTAATTAAAGATGCCCAAAGTTTAGAGTTAGCACACAAAATTCAAACTATTGTTCTCGATAAAACCGGCACTTTAACTGAAGGTAAACCGACGGTTACAGATTTCGTCACTGTTAAAGGTACAGCTAATCAAAATGAACTGGAATTATTAAAGTTAGCAGCAACTGTAGAAAGAAATTCTGAACATCCTGTAGCGGAAGCTGTGGTTAAATATGCCGAATCTCAACAGGTGAGGTTAGCAGAAGTTGCGGATTTTGTAGCTGTTGCTGGTAGTGGGGTGCAAGGTATTGTTAATCATCATCTCGTGCAAATTGGTACAGAACGCTGGTTAACAGAATTAGGAATTGTTACAGATTCTCTGCAAGAATATCAAGTTGCTTGGGAAGTGGGAGGAAAAACGGTAATTTTAATAGCTGTTGATGGGGAATTAGAGGGGATAATGGGTATTGCTGATACCTTGAAACCTTCCTCAGCCGCAGCGGTAAAAGCACTGCAAAAGTTAGGTTTAGAAGTAGTAATGTTAACAGGAGATAATCGCCCAACTGCGGAAGCGATCGCTGATCAAGTTGGTATTACTCAGGTTTTTGCTCAAGTTAGACCAGATCAAAAAGCGGCTATTGTTCAATCTTTGCAATCCAAAATCCAAAATCCAAAATCTAAAATTGTAGCGATGGTAGGGGATGGAATTAATGATGCACCAGCTTTAGCGCAAGCAGATGTGGGGATAGCTATTGGAACGGGGACAGATGTGGCGATCGCAGCAAGTGATATTACCCTAATTTCTGGAGATTTACAAGCAATTGTCACCGCTATTCAACTCAGTCGCGCTACCATTAATAATATTAAGCAAAATCTCTTCTTTGCTTTTATTTACAATATCATTGGTATTCCTGTTGCTGCTGGTATTCTTTACCCTATTTTTGGTTGGTTACTTAACCCAATTATCGCCGGTGCAGCAATGGCGCTTTCCTCGGTTTCTGTAGTCAGCAATGCCTTAAGATTGCGTAAATTTCAAGCAGGAGTCAATTAAATGTTGAATCACAAAACCCTGTGGGTAAGTCTTGCTTGTTTAATGTTATTGACATCAAGCCCCGCATCAGCAGAAATGCCAAGTTCCCATTCACAACACCATAACCAATTTCAAATTATTGAACAACCTTTAGGTGTGAAAGTTGCTGCTACAGTCGCAGGTTTAGCTTTAATTGGAATAGAGTTATGGTGGTTTATCTTCAGCAAACCAAAAGTACCACCCAACTAATATAGCGTTTCCCCGTCTAATGAAGTACACACCAATTTATTCCCTGTTAAGAGTTTCCTAAAACGGGAGCATCCCAATTTTGCAAAAATAACCGCAGCAACACCAAAAACTCTCTTTTCCCTTCTTACCTTCGTGTCCTTCGCTCCTTCGTGGTTAGTTCATTTCACGTCTTGAACTCATAATAAATTTTATTTTTCCCAATCACCAATCCCTAATCACTAATCACTAATCACCAATCCCCAATCACTAATGAAGTACCGAAAATAACTGTTTTTATTACCTTGGCGTGATATTTCTAGATTAACCGCTTGACTGCAAGTGAAAATCTAAACATGAATGTCAACGCTGAAAATGTGAACTACGCACGGAAACCGAAAATTTTTAATCAACCAGAGCGTTTTATTGAGGGTTGGTATTGGGTAATATCCTCTCGAAAATTGCGGGTTGGTGAAGTTAAACCCGTGACAATTTTGGGGAGAGATTTAGTAATCTATCGTGGTGAAGATAGACAAGCAGTTATTTTTGATGCTTACTGTCCACACATGGGCGCTCATCTTGCAGAAGGCAAAGTTGAGGGTAATGAATTACGCTGTTTTTTTCATAATTGGAAATACGATGCACAAGGTTTTTGTGTTGATATTCCTTGTTTGGATGAACCAATTAATGTCAGGGCTAAAACTTGGCCTACCGCCGAAAAATATGGGTTGGTTTGGGTTTGGACTGGAGAAACACCACAACAGCCTTTACCTTTTATTCCTGAGTTAGAACTTGAGGAGTATGATAGTGCTTTTGGTTTACGGTTTATCACGAACTGTCACCCAAATGTTTTCATGGTTAATGCTATCGATGCTCAACATTTTAATACAGTTCACAAGCTGCTATCAGAATTTAATTTTGAAAAACAGGAACTGAATGAAAATGCTATTACGTTCACTAACACTACACAGAATAGCCGTGATTCTTTTTTGATGAAACTGATCCGTCCTTTCTACAAAAAACCTGTAATTTACAGTCTTTGCTATTGGTATGGTACTACAGGGATGGTAACAGTTGGTACAGATTTCTTACATTTCCACATTATGTTTGCTTTGCGTTTAATAGCCGGAGGAAAAACTGAAGGACTGACAATTTTCATTACTAAAAAACGTCAGGGTATTTTCGGTCGGCTATATAATCGCTTAATTTTGTGGTTGAGTAAATTCGTAGCTCAATTCTTTATCAAGAATGATAGCAAAATTTTCGAGACTATTCAGTTTAATTTAAAATCTCCCATCGACCTTGATGAGCCGATTATACAATTTATTAACCATTTAGAAGGACAGAAAGCTTTAAAGTGGGGAAGTTGGAATTTAGACAGAGTGCGTGATGGTGAGGTACGAGAGATAGAAAAACGAGAAAACCGCGAAAAATGGCGCGATGAGCTAGTTAATGATTGAAAATTCCACATTTAGGCAATAAAAATGAAGTGGTCTTGCCACTTCATCAATTCCCAGGTAGAACCTTAAGCAATGAGTATAACGACTAAACAATTTTAAAATTGTATAAAATAAAACAGAATTTTAAATTCTGCTTCATTTGACATACCTCCTCGTCCTCAAGTCCGAAGATTCCCTAACGCTTCAGTGGGTTGTGCTATCGAAATAGTCTTACCATCGGTCTTAGAAGGACAAGGCTTGTATCCCATATTTTTGGGCATAGCTTAGGAAAGAGAGTTTGAGAGATATTTTGCGTAAGTTCTATAGGACTCCTATTTAATTTTGGCGTTGCTGAATTAGGGTATGAAATTGAAAAATCAATGATTTCAAACTCTTACTCTCTGTGACTGGAGCGCCTCTGCGTGAAACAAAATCATACTCTCTTAATTAGCAACGCCTTAATTTTTGAACAGATTGCGTACACATCTATTCCCTATTGCATATTCCTTATTGCATATTCCTTATTGCATATTCCCCACCTCAACGAAAAATTCATAAACAAAATCGGATTCCTATATATCATTTCTTTGGCTGCCAATAACTGTCTTTCATACCCTAAATCCATCCCGGTTTGTGCTTGAAAGCGTGGTCTAGATACACCTTTTATTTGAGATGCTGTTTCCTTTGATATTACAAAATATTAATAAGCTAACTTTTTTTTGTAAAAACATCATATAAATTTAATAAACCACTTAGTTATAAATATTCCGCCAGTTCATTTTCCCTGAGAGAATTATGAAAACAATCAATATATCAAAACAATTAGCCCAGAATATTGGTAATTATGATAATCCTGACTCTATAGGATCGAAGTTTAGAGCCAAGCGGATATTACCTCTTATATCCATGATTAATAAAGTTTATGAGAAACATGGAGAAGTTAGTATTCTTGATATTGGTGGGAGAAAAAATTATTGGAGTGTATTGCCTGAACAGTTATTAAAAGAATATAAGATTTATATAACAATTGTTAATTTTCCGGGTGAAATATTACCCGAAACTGAAGAGCATTATAAATTTATTCACGGTGATGGCTGTAACCTCAATTTCTTTGATGACAACTCTTTTCACATAGCTCATTCAAACTCTGTAATTGAGCATGTTGGTGATTGGCAACAGATGGTTAGCTTTGCAAAAGAGGTCAGGAGATTAGCACCAAATATATATCTTCAAACTCCATATTTTTGGTTTCCTATAGAACCACATTTTATGTGTCCGTTTTTTCATTGGCTTCCCAGACCTGTAAGAATTAGCTTAGTTATGCGCTTTGCTCTAGGAAATCATCAACGCTACAAAAGTGTTGGCGAAGCAGCTTCTAAGCTTGAACATTACCGCTTGCTGGATCGGAAAATGTTGCAATATTTATTTCCAGATGCAGATATCACGTCTGAGAGATTTATAGGACTTACTAAGTCCTTGACTGCGATCAGATACGAAAAAGATTGAGTCAATTATTTAACTTAACGGAGGCAGGAGGCAGGAGTCCGTTTTTGTAATGGGGATTTATACCCCGCTCCAAAAACTTTGGACTAAGTCCGGTTTTAGACCCGATTGTTTTGATAATCCCCGCCCTATAAGTGCGTTTCCCCTGGGTCAAACAGCAATTGCGAGCATAGCCCGTCTGACATCACCTAGCCCAACAGTTGATGCCCCTACTGCTTGAATATTTTTCGCATTTGGTGGTTGGTAGTCCCAAATCCGGATACATTCAATCCTGCCAGGGTATTGACCCAGGTATCCATTTTTTTAGCATTCAGGACGGGTATTTTACGCCAAATGGCGGAATTTTGAATGTATCGTTAGAATACCCCAGTATCGTTTAATTATGACGCATCTACTCCGTTTTAGGTAACGTTGATGAAACAGCAACCAAGCAGACGCAGGCGGGGAGTAATCCTCACCCTAAAAGGCTGGGATAAATTTCAAGCTGCCAAAACTCAAGTCGAATTTGATGAGAATGCTGGAGATAGCTTTTCATTAGAAGAACTGAGCGATCGCACTCGTTTAGCTCTACACACTATATCTAGAATTTTGGCACGCTTAGAACCTGTCGATAAAAGTTCCTTGCAGTTTGCCTTCGCTGCCTTTGGTCTGGAGTTATCTCAAAGCGATTATACCCGCCCTACCTCGACCTTAGAGGAGCTAGAAACTAGACAAGCAAACCCACAGTATGACTGGCAAGAAGCACCGGACGTATCCGTGTTTTTTGGCCGCAGTGAAGAATTATTGCAGCTACGACAGTGGATATTAGAAGAACGGTGTCGTTTAGTTGGACTGTTGGGAATTGGTGGTATTGGCAAAAGCACTCTAGCCGTGAAGTTGGGGCGGCAAATTCAAAGCGAATTTGAGGTAGTGGTGTGGCGCAGCCTGCAAAATGCACCGCCAGTAGACGAGCAAATAACAAACATCCTGCAATCTTTGCTGTCGGCGTTGCGAAAGGAAATGGTAATACCGGAAAGCTTTGCTAGTTTGCTATCAAAGCTGATGGAATGTTTGCAATCAAACCGATGTCTGCTGATTTTAGACAATGTTGAAACAATTCTCTCTGGTGGTCAAACAGGGCAATATCGTCCTGGCTACGAGGGATATGGTCAATTACTCAAGCGCGTTGGTGAAGTACCTCATAATAGTTGCGTTCTCTTCACTTCTAGAGAAAAACCCAGAGAAATGATACCACTAGAAGGAGAGAGAACAGGAGTGAAGTCGCTCCCATTAAAAGGATTAAATCCTACCGAGGGAAAACAGTTATTCCAGGAAAAAGGACAATTCACAGCTACAGAACGAGAATGGCAGGTACTCATCAAGCATTATGGGGGTAATCCCTTAGCTCTCAAGATGGTAGCAGCCGGAACCCAAGAGCTTTTCGACGGTAGAATTGCCCCGCTTTTAAAGTATGTGGAACACGGGATATTAATTTTTGAAGACATTGGCGACTTATTAGAACGGCAGTTCTACCATTTGTCAGCAGTACAAGAGGAAGTAATGTATTGGCTGGCAATTAATCGAGAGCCAGTATCCATTGCCGAGTTAGCTGCTGATATAGTGACATCTTCCTCCCAGGGTCTCGTACTTTCAGCAATCACATTTCTGTTGCAACGTTCATTAATTGAAAGAAGTAGCGAGCATTTCTTTCTACAACCAGTCGTAATGGCATATACGACACAGCGATTGGTTAAACAAGTTTGTCAACAATTAGTAGGGGAAAAGTCTGTCCGTTTAGGCTTATTCCAAACCCATGCTTTAATTAAGGCAACAGCCAAAGACTACATTCGGGAGACACAAAAGCAATTAATTGTGCAACCCTTGCTTGAGCAATTGTTGCTAGAGATGGGCAGTCAACAAAAGCTGGTTATTTTGTTGCAGGATGTATTAGAGCAGCAAAGACATCAAGTTGCAATATTAGCAGGGTATGCGGGGGGTAATGTCCTTAACTTGTTAACGCATTTGCAAGTAAATTTACAGGGGTATGACTTCTCAAATTTGAACATTAGGCAAGTTGACCTACAGGGTGTAAATTTAGCTGGAGTTAATTTCCAAAATACTACTTTTGATCAGTCTGTATTTGCTACAACATTGAAGAGCATTTTCTCACTTGCCTTGAGTCCAGATGGAAAACTGTTGGTTACGGGTGATATGGATGGGCAAATTCATTTGTGGCAAATGGCAGATAGAAAAAACTTGTTGACATTTAAAGGACATGAAGGTTTGGTTTGGACGGTCGCCTTTAGTCCAGATGGACAAACCCTGGCAAGTGGTGGTCATGACGGATTAATCAAGTTGTGGAATACACAAACAGGAGATTGTTTAAAAACTTTAGATCCACATACAGGTATTGTTTGGTCTATAAGCTTTAGTTCGGATGGTCAAACTCTAGCCAGTGGTAGTCAAGACACTTCGATTCGGTTGTGGGATGTCTATTTAGGTAAGTGCCTCAAAATATTGCATGGTCATACTAGTGCGGTATGTTCAGTTAGGTTTAATCCAGATGGTTCTATCCTAGCCAGTGGTAGTGATGATTGCGATATTCGCTTGTGGGATATCGATACAGGTATCTGTATAAAAACTTTGCAAGGTCATGATGGTAGGGTATGTTCGGTTCGTTTCAGTCCAGATGCTAAAACTCTTGCCAGTGGGAGTAGTGACCACTCTATTCGGTTATGGGATGTGAGTAAAGGTGTGTGCGTAAGAACATTTCACGGTCATACAAATTGGGTATGGTCAGTTTGCTTTAGTTCAGATGGTCAAACCATAGCTACAGGTGGTAATGACTCCAGTGTGAGGTTGTGGAATGTGCAGCAAGGTACGTGTGTGAAAATTTTCCACGGACATACCAGTGAAGTGTATTCAGCTATTTTTAGTCCAGATGATCAAATCTTATTTAGTGCTAGTAGGGATTCCAGCGTGCGTTTATGGGATGTAAGTAAAGGTGTGTGCGTGAGAACTTTACAGGGTCATTCTAGTGGGGCGCATTTGGTCAGTTTTAACCCTGATGATTGTCTGTTGGCGACAGGTAGTTGTGATAGTTTGGTTAGGCTATGGGATATTGCATCTGGGTACTCTACTAAAATTTTACAAGGTCACACAGATTGGGTATGGTCAGTTAGCTTTAGTCCTGATGCTTCTATATTAGCGAGTGGCAGTGATGACACCAGCATTAAGCTATGGGATGTTATTTCTGGTGATTGTATTACAACCTTATATGGTCATAGCGGTGGAGTAACATCAGTTAGCTTTAGTCCAGATGGTCAAACCTTGGCTAGTGCTAGTAGGGACGCAAGCGTGAAGTTGTGGGATATTCACAAGCATAAATGTGTAAAAACATTAGAAGGTCACACGGGTGAAATCTGGTCAGTTAGCTTTAGTCCAGATGGCAATACTTTAGCTACAGCTAGTCAGGACTGCTTGGTTAAGTTGTGGGATGTGGGTGAAGGTAAATGTATAACAACCTTGCCAGGTCACACTGATGGAGTCTGGTCATTGAGTTTTAGTCCTGATGGTAAAATGCTCGCTAGTGGTAGTGTTGATCACTCAATTCGATTATGGGATACCAGTAACTTTACTTGCGTAAAAGTGTTGCAAGGACATACTTCTACTGTATGGTCAGTCAGTTTTAGTCCTGACGGTTGTACTTTGGCATCCGCGAGTTCTGATCAAACAATTTGCTTATGGGATATCAATAACTTTACCTGTTTAAAAGTGTTGAATACTCATAGTAGTGGAGTATGTTCTGTTTGCTTTAATTCTGTTGGTAATATCTTGGTTCATATTAGTCAAGATGAGGGAATTAAGCTTTGGGATGTGGGAACTCTTGAGTGCATAAAAACCCTGAAAGTAGATCGCCTTTATGAAGGGATGAACATCAGGGGGGTGACTGGGTTAACAGCCGCGCAGCGATCAACTTTATTGGCTTTGGGGGCGGTGGAAGGTATAGGTTAGGGTTTTGGGAGAGTTGCGGAGAGGGCGATCGCTTCCTTGATACGGTTAGTAAGAGAGTGATGGCATTTATGAGGATATGAAGAATATTAGGGGTGCGATCGCTCTACAAGTGTTTGGTGCGAAATTAATTATTGAAATTGAATTGTTTTCAATACTTTATTTGGGTTTATTATGTTCACAGACAAAAACAGTTTTGTTCCCGGAGCGTCTAGTAGAGACTACTATCCAGTCACGAGCACCAATATTACGCTGACAAACCTGACTAATACCTTTAAAAGTAATCCTGACACTAGCATTTATGCATTCTGGTCGATGACCAGGGCAACAACCATGTGCACCAGGAGGTAAAGTTTCTTTCCATCGCGTAGAAAATGAATCATTCTGCCTACGAACATCTTCACCCGTTATTTCTCTATCTGAACGATTGTAAACACAATATGCAGAAGCTGATTTACCTGTAAATAGAAAATTAGCAGATAGTAAGCTTCCTACAGTCAAAGGCAACAGAAAATATTTCAATATGCTGTTGTTTTTCATGATTACATTTTACTTGTTACATATTTCAGTTTGCGTACTTTCCCTTACGGACACAAGGCAACTTTAGCAAGTTAATTTTAACTTAAGCCTTTCGGAGACAAGGAGAGCGATCACTTTGCTACTACTTTTGTCAGAATGCCCACATTCACCGGTGGGGTCATCCCACAAAATTGCATTGCTCCCTTTTAAAAGTCCCAGAACGTATAGTCTCACATCTTGCACCTGGAAATAGAGATGTCAAAACCACAACCACGTGCGAGAGGAATTAATCGCTGAATATTCAGTAAAATAAGAAACACAACTATGTTGGGAAAAAGTGATTCAAGAGCAGTTTGTGCAGCCTTACCCCAATGAGGTGGTAGTGGTAACTGAGTCTGTAAATAACTCCAGTGAGCTAGAAGATAAGCATAATTATCCTTGAATTACTTCATTATCCACTGTCATATTTTTGTATTTATTATTTATTTTCTACGGGCTTATTCGGTAGGTGCAAGATGTGAGTTAACTGATTTTGGGGCGGAAGAATCATTTGGACTCAGAGAGTAATCGTGACCATTTACTGTTAATAGTCACGTCTAAAAGTTTTGTCAGTCAACTAGTTGTTTAAGTTCCACTATCCCATTTATATAATAAAATACCAAAATAATAACCAGCTCCAAATCCTAGCATAATACCTGTACAATTTGATGATCTAGTTGAGTTTCTGTCACTAAAAAAACTTTCTAAAACCAGTAAGCAGCTAGCAGAGCTTGTGTTTCCACGTTTTCTAAATAAATCTAAAGAGCGCATAATTTGTTTATCTGATAAACCAAGGCATTCATTGTCACAGAATTGCTTAAGTACTTCAGTGCCTCCTTGATGTACAGACCATTCACTTAGATCTTCAATGTTTAGTTGATTCTCCCTTAAAAAAGGTTTAACCAGTTCATTTGAAACTAACTTTGGCACAATATCTTTCAAGTTAGAACTTATCAATAATTTGCCATTTTTCATAGCGATGAGATCACCTGGAATATATTTCTTTTTGATATTCATGATCTTTAGTAATGGCTTCTGAAAAAGTGAGCGCATTTTTTCAGGAATTATAAGCATTCCAACACCACCGTCTGTAAAAAGCAAGTTTGTAACTAACATTTTCTTGAAATCTAAATCATTTTTGTCTAGTTGAAGAGATTTTGTGGTACATTGATCAAACGAAAAAACAATTGCTGGTCTTTCATATTTCTTGCAATACTCAACTGCTTGGTCTAATGAATAAATTGATGATGCACAACCATAATAGGCAACTTCGTCATTTCCATCCAATTTTGTAAGTTGAGCATCTATCGCAATTTGTGAAGCTAAACTGGGCAATATGTCTTTATGGTACGATACATTATAACTTAGAGTCAAAAAGCCAATATCATCCTTATTAATATTTTCTGTCAGCTCATTAATAATCCTTGTTCCCCACACTTTCGGATGGTCATCTGGGTTAGCTAACGTAATTTCTGGATACAACTCATAATCAATGACGCTGGCACGACGTTCAACTCCGATTTTTTCGGCCAGTTTTTTTGCCAGTATATTTAATTTATCTCCATACAAATGGGAGGGATACATTTTGTCAGCAATATATTTAGCTGAATAACTTCGAGGAGTAATTGACCGAATATCGGCAATATAAACATTGTTCATTTTCAAACAACCTCTGGGTTCACGTCCACTACGAAAATGTCTTTGGCATAGCGTGTAACAAGCCAGGGCATCTGCTCAAAGTCGCGGATGCCGTCAATGATGCGGTAATATTTGGGGTTGCCCTGAAATAGCCAATAGGTCATGAAATTTCCCTTACTTATACAAGGCAAATTTGGCAAGTTAATTTCAACTTATGTATTATTTCATATTCGCTCTGTCTTTGTTGATGTTAGACTTGTTTTTCTCCTGAGCCTTATATCTTCAGATTGTGTGTGAACTGAAAATATTCTCTACTTTTAGCCCTGTTAGGTATTTATAGTTTGCGTACTTTCCCTTATTGACACAAGGCAACTTTAGCAAGTTAATTTCAACTTAAGGCTTTCGGAGACCAGGAGAGCGATAATTGAATTAGCAGTTGCGGGAAATGCTCAGATTATTGCCACTCATAACATCAAAGATTTCCAAAATGCTGAATTATTATTTCCTAAATTATCAATATTAACACCTGAAGACATTATTAGGAGTTAAACAAAAATGGCGACTTTAACTATTCGTTTACCAGACGATAAGCATAATAGATTGAAACAACTTGCTCAAGCCAAAGGCATCAGTGTTAATAAGTTGATTGAAGAACTTTCTACCATAGCTCTAGCAGAATTTGATGCCCACACAAGATTTAAAGCTATGGCTGCAACTGGCAACGCAAAAGAAGGTTTAATAATACTAGATAAACTTGATTCTCTTACAGAAGAGAGCTTGTAGCGCGATAATGCGAACATTAACTTGAGGCGATCGCCCACGTCAAACCCATTACCAAAACAGGACTTACGCAAAACAGAGCGGAAGTAGAGGTAATTCATGAATTACCTCTACGCAAGAATCAGGTTTTGAGTTCAATCTTGCGTAAGTCCTACAAAAGTGCGATCGCTTTTTTGAGATAGGTGGTAGGCGATGGCTTGCTTGAGTCTTATCAGCAAAAGTGCGTCATAGACATCGTCCGTGACTTCCAGTCGCCTGGTGCAAGATGTGAGAGAGCGTATAGTTTTGTCATTCTGTATACCGTCGGAACACTTCGTGAACACAATGGGTAGGAACAGCTAATAAATCCTGAATAATTACTTCTTACGGTAGATAGATTTATAAATTCACCTCTTTAAAATGTAGATGCCAGAAGCTATACCCAATAGCTCCATCTATTGAGTTTTCATGGTTAAAAAGACAGTTGCGCTGGGGCGACCAGAAGTTAGCCATCTGATTCACAAAGTTCGGCATTTAACTGGATTAAGCCTAGAGCAGTTTGCAGCAACACTAGGAGTTGCTTTGAGCATGATTAATCGATGGGAAAACGGTAGTATGCAGCCCTCACTTCTGCCACTCAAGCAAATAAAAATGATGTTCATCCACTTCAGCCGTTCACCTGTCGTTGAGCTTGTTGAGCAGAGCCAAACTTTGTTAGCTGAATACTTTTCAGAGGCGGAGTTGAGCGTTTGATGAGTGAAGTGAATGCTGCGATTTCTAATCATCCCTCTGCCTCTGCTACAGAAAATTTAGAACCTGTCCCATTATCAGAGAGTGAGGAGCGATTTCGGTTGGTGCTAGAAGCATCGCCCGACGGATTTATCATTTTGCGTAGCATCCGATATGATGCACCAGGAGAAATCGCTGACTTCCAAATCGAATACACCAATTCAGTCGCTGCAATAAGTGTGAACCGGACACCAGAGGAGTTACTGGGTCAATACCTACTGCAACTGTTTCCCGATTGTCAAACTAGTGGGATTTTTGCTCGCTACGTGAAAGTTGCCGAAACTGGCATTTCTGAAACATTTGAGACGTTTTCTGACAGTAAATATCTGACAGGCTGGTTTCGTAACGTCGTTGTGAAGTTAAACGATGGAATAGTCGTTTCCTTTAGCAATATTACTGACCGCAAACAAGCGGAATTGGCACTGCTACAACAAGAGCAGCATTTTAAAATCGCCTTGCAAACTGCAAAGCTCGGTTCCTGGGAGCATGACTTGACGACAGGAGTTCTCACCTGTTCGGCTCAATGCAAGGCCCACTTTGGCTTGCCGCCTGATGCAGAGTTCACTCACGAAACCTTATTTGCGGCGTTGCACCCCGATGATCGCCCCCTTGTCCAAGCCGCTATTGAGCGTTCCATTGCAGAGCGGATAGATTATGAAGTGGAGGAACGCTGCTATCATCCTGATGGTAGCTTGCACTCGCTGATTGTCCGAGGTCAACTGGTGTATGACTCCAAAGGCACGCCGGTTCGTCTGGTGGGTGTAACGCTTGACATCAGCGAACGCAAGCAATTTGAACAATCCCTGCAAGCAGCCGATCAGCGCATTTTTAATATTCTTGAAAGCATCACTGATGCGTTCGTCGCCTTTGATCGCGACTGGCGTTATACCTACATCAATCAAGAAGCTGCTCGGATGCTAGGGCGATCGCCTCAGGAACTCCTTGGCCAACGTTGGCAAGAGGCATTCACCGAAGTTGACCCCCAAAATTCGGTGATTGCCCAGCAATTTGAGCAAGCAATGGCAGATCAAACAACAGTGAGGTTTGAAGCCTTTTCACTCGTCATTAATCGCTGGCTGGATATTTCGCTGTTTCCTTCGCCAGACGGATTAGCAATGTATTTTCGAGACATTAGCGATTTCTACGACGAGCTTCGCTTACGCAAACGGGCAGAGCAACGCCGGGATGTTCAGTATGCCATTACACGGATTTTAGCTGAAGCAAAGACGTTTGTGGAAGCAACCCCTGCCATTTTGCAGACTCTGTGTGAAAATTTAGGCTGGCAACTAGGGGCGATCTGGAAGATTGACTCACATCTTCCGCTCTTGCGTTGTATCAACTACTGGCAAGTTGCAAATGTGGATATGCAGGAATTTGTGGAAGCAACCGAGCAAATCACCTTTGCACAAGGTATTGGGCTTCCAGGTCGCGTTTGGGCAAGCCGTCAACCACACTGGATCAGTGAATTAAGTCAAGACAGTAACTTCCCTAGAATGAGACTCGCGTCTCAGGTGGGATTACAGTCGGGCTTGGGGTTTCCCATTTTACTGGGTGACGAAATCGTCGCTGTGATTGAGTGTTTTAGCCAACACGTCCAAGAGCCAGACGAAGATTTACTAGACATGATTGCGGCGATTGGTAGCCAGATTGGTCAGTTTATGGAGCGCAAGCAAACGGAAACAGCCCTGCAAGAAAGTCAGGAACTGTTTCAAAGCTTTATGAACCATAGCCCAGTTGCAGCATTCATTAAGGATGAATCTGGGCGATATGTTTATGTAAATGCCAAGGTGGAGCGATTAATCAAGAGAGGGCAATCAGATTTAATCGGCAAAACGGATTTTGAGTTACTGCCAGCAACAACTGCCCAGCAGTTTCACACAAATGATATGACCGTTTTGACCAGTGGACAACCCATACAAATACTGGAAATCATTCAGCATGAAGATGGGGAAGACAGTTATTATATGTCCGTTAAGTTCCCTTTTCGTAATGCGGCTGGGCAACAACTTCTGGCGGGTGTGGCACTCGATGTCAGTGAACAGCAAGCTGCGTTGCGCGATCGCATCCGCGCTGAGGAGGAGCTACGGCAACGAGAAGCCGAACTGCGCCTGATCACAAATGCTGTTCCGGTGCTGATCTCCTTTATCGATGCCCAACAGCGTTACCGCTTCAGTAACCAAAAATATGAAGAGTGGTTTGGAAATCCTACCACTGAGGTGTATGGGAAGTATATGTGGGAAGTGCTAGGCGAAGCGGCGTATGCAACGATTCGTCCCTACGTTGAACAAGTATTGGCAGGGCAAGAAGCTTCCTTTGAGAGCAAACTTCTTTACAAAGGTGCAGGTACACGCTTTGTTAGGGGTACTTACGTGCCTCGTTTTGATCAGCAGGGAAAGGTTGAAGGGTTTGTGGCATTAGTGAGCGACATCACGCAACCCAAGCAAGCCGAGGAAACCCTACGCCAAAGTGAAGAGCGATTGAGGATTGCTCAACAAGCTGCCAATGCTGGCGTGTGGGACTGGGATATTGTCACCAACCAAGTTACCTGGTCAGATGAATACTACCTCCTGTATGGGCTTGAGAGAGGAACCATTCAACCCTCCTATGAGCATTGGCTGTTTTCTATCGTTGAGCAAGACCGCGATCTCGTCGATCAAGCAACCCGAAAAGCTTTAGCAAACAGCACCGACCTCAATGTTGAATTCCGCATTCTCCACCCAATTCGGGGAGAGCGATGGCTAACTGCGATTGGGCAGACCTTTTACGATGACAACGGGCAAAGCCAGCGCATGACAGGGATTGCACTGGACATCACAAAGCGCAAGCGAGCAGAAGAAGCATTACGAGAAAGTGAAGCGTTTAATCGGGAAATTCTGGAAAGTAGTAGGGATTGTATCAAGGTATTGGATTTAGAGGGATCGCTCCTGTACATGAGTCCGGGAGGACAAACCCTCCTGGGTATTGATGACATCACTCCATTTATCCGCTCCTCATGGGTCAACTTCTGGCCAGAAATTGACCATTCAGCAGCGCAGGCAGCACTCAATAACGCCATAACAGTTGGAGTGGGAACATTTCAAGGCTATTGTCTAACTTTGGCAGGTGAGCCGAAATATTTGGATGTCAAGGTGACTCCAATTAGAAGTGCAGATGGACAAGTCGAACGGTTGTTGTGTATTTCTCGTGATATCACAGAGCGCAAACAGATAGAACAAGTCTTACGCCAGAATGAGCAGCAGGCGCGGCTTGCCATCAAAATAGGACGACTTGGGACTTGGCGCTACAACCACCACACAGACATAGTTGAGCTAGATGAGCGGATGCGGGAGATTTGGGGTGAGCCAGATGATGCAGAGGAATTACCGCTGCCAAGTTTGACGAAGCGGATTCATCCTGATGATCGGGAGCGTATTGCGATCGCCATTGCTGCGGCTTTTGCGCCTGGATCATCAGGGACGTATGAGATGGATTACCGAATTATTTGGGATGACGGCACTGATAGGTGGATATCTGCTAACGGGCAAGTGCAATTTGAGGGCGAAGGGCAGTCTCGGCGAGCAATGGACTTCTTCGGCACTGCACTCGATATCACCGATCGCAAACAAGCAGAACAGGAACGGGAGCATTTACTAGAACGGGAGCGTGCAGCCAGAGAACAAGCCGAAACCGCAAACCGAATCAAAGATGAGTTTTTAGCTGTGTTGTCTCATGAGTTGCGATCGCCCCTCAATCCGATCTTAGGTTGGTCAAGGCTCCTGCAAAAAGCCAAGCTAGACGAACCAAAGACAAAACAAGCTCTGGCAACCATTGAGCGTAATGCCCAGCTGCAAGCCGAACTGATTGAAGACCTTTTAGATGTCTCGCGAATTTTGCAAGGCAAGCTCAGTCTCACGAGTAGCCCGATTAATCTAGCATCAACCATAAAAGCGGCGCTCGAAACTGTGCGACTGGCAGCAGAAGCCAAATCCATTCGTATCAAGACAAACCTTGATGCGGAAATAGGATCGGTTTTGGGCGACTCAACCCGCTTGCAGCAAGTGATGTGGAACTTGCTCTCTAATGCCGTTAAATTTACACCCGCAGGAGGTCGAGTTGAGGTGCAATTGTCACAAATTGATACTCAAGCTCAAATCACTGTGAGCGACACCGGAAAAGGCATTGCTCCTGATTTCCTACCTTATGTGTTTGATTATTTTCGGCAGGCAGATAGCACCTCCACTCGCAAGTTTGGTGGACTAGGTTTGGGTTTGGCAATTGTGCGTCACTTAGTCGATCTACACGGTGGCACGATTCAAGCAGAGAGCCGTGGTGAAGGAATGGGAGCCATCTTCACCCTGAAGTTGCCACTGATGCCATTTGTGCCGATTGTCAATGAAGATTCTCAATTGTCTGAAGCATCCCTGAGTTTGCATGGTATCCAAGTTTTAGTGGTAGATGATGATGCCGATGCACGAGATTTTGTGGCTTTTCTATTGGAACAAGAAGGAGCAAGAGTCATCACAGCCGCTTCCGCTTTTGAAGCATTAACAGCATTAACTCAATCCCCTCCAGATATCCTCCTGAGTGACATTGGGATGCCAGAAATGGATGGTTATATGCTGATGCGGCAGATCAGAGCCTTGCCACCAGCGCAGGGCGGACAGATTCCCGCGATCGCCCTGACAGCCTATGCTGGGGAACTAGACGAAAAGCAAGCACTAAAAGTGGGTTTTCAGAAGCATATTTCTAAACCAATATCCCTGGACAATCTACTCAAGGCGATTATTAACTTAATTGGTTTGAAATAAGTAAGTGGGCGTTAAAAATTGTCGTTATGACAAGGGAACAGGGAACAGGGAACGGGGAACGGGGAACGGGGAACGGGGAAGAGGGTTTTGGTGAATTTACTTTTTGTTACATACTTCGGTTTTTTCCCGCCGACTTACTTAGGGTTTGCTGAAAAAGTTGTCTGTGAGGGGAGGGAACAGGGAACAGGGAACGGGGAACGGGGAAGAGGGTTTTGGTGAATTTACTTTTTGTTATATACTTCGGTTTTTTCCCGCCGACTTACTTAGGGTTTGCTGAAAAAGTTGTCTGTGAGGGGAGGGAACAGGGAACTCTTAACAGGGAACAGTTTCAGCTATCTAGATATCTTCAATTTCCCATATCCGACAAGGAAAAATGTACCTGTTTTGAGACACCATAAGCCAAAACCTTGCACTTTCTTGTGATAAAAATCCGCGAAACCCTTATTAATAAACGGTTTTATCTTTATTCAGCAAGCCCTACTTAGTTTGTCTAGCAGTATCTTTCTAATCACCTGGGCTTGGTGCAAGATGTGAGTAAAACTGTTCCCTGTTCCCTATCTCCACGACAAAACTTTTTCAGCAAACCCTACTTCCTACTTACCCAAAACCTGCTTTAAAGCCTCAATCAACCTATCCACGCTTTCAGGACGACTGTTAAAACCCATCAAACCTACACGCCAAACCTTACCAGCAAGTTCTCCCAAACCTCCACCAACTTCAATGTTATGCTCAAGTAATAACTGCCGTGCAACTACCTTTCCATCCACCCCTTCAGGAATGCAAACAGTAGTTAAAGTTGGTAGCCTGTATTCCTTCTCAACGTGCATTTTTAAACCAATACTTTCCAAGCTTTCCCAAAGATATTCGACATTTTTTTGATGCCGTTGCCAGCAATTTGCTAAACCTTCTGCCGCCACTAAACGCAAAGCTTCCCGTAAACCATAATATAAATTAATCGGGGCTGTGTGGTGATATATGCGCTCGCTCCCCCAATATTTCCCCAACAACAACATATCTAAATACCAGTTGGCAACTTTAGTCTCACGCTTCTGCAACTTTTCCATTGCCCGCGTACTCATGGTAAAGGGTGACGCACCAGGAGAACAACCTAAACCTTTTTGACTGCAACTATAAGCTAAATCAACTCCCCACTCATCCAAAAAGATGGGAACACCACCTAAACTTGTAACGGTATCTACTAATAGCAATGTGCCATATTTACGGCATAACTCACCCACTTCTGCCAATGGCTGACGTGCGCCGGTGGAGGTTTCCGCATGAACTAAAGCTAAAATTGCCGGTTTATGAGTTTCTAACGCTGTGCTAATTTCATCTAAAGAAAATACCTGACCCCAAGGTTTGCTGATGGTTCGCACATCTGCACCATATCTTCCCGCCATATCTACTAAGCGATTTCCGAAATAACCAGCTACACCAATTAATACCACGTCTCCCGGTTCTACGGTGTTAGCTAAAGTGGCTTCCATTGCGGCTGTACCTGTACCACTAACGGCGATGGTGTGGGGGTTTTCCGTTTGCCATACGTAGCGTAACAAAGATTGAATTTCGTCCATCAGGGCTAAAAATGCGGGGTCAAGATGCCCTAATGGTGTGGTATTCATGGCCTGCAATACCGTAGGATGAGCGTTAGAGGGACCAGGACCAAGTAATAAGCGGTTGGGAACTTCTAAGGGTGCAAGTTTTAACAAGTGATTATCGTTGATGGAAATTGTGGATGTCATAATTTTTTTGAGGCTAAATGGTAATTAATGGCATCATAAAACGATTAGATTACCTATGTTTTCATCAGCCTCAAGATTGTCTATCATTCGTGAGAAGAAGCCATATCCCCAAAGTCTTAAAGTTGATGTAACAAGCTGTTAAGGCGATATCACTATTATGAGCCAACAACGTTCTAGCTTAAAACCATTAGAAGGGGCAAATCGCACACTCAGGCGCAGGTTAGACTTGAAAGGAGAAATATTATTAGCTACAGCCCCTACCGCAGTTGTACTGTTAGTTATGTATTTTGTAGAAGCACTCACGCAACAACGCCTATTATTTGCCTCTCTTGCTTCCAGCGCCTTTTTAATTTATCTTGACCCCCAACACGGAACTAATGCTATCCGCACTTTGATACTTGCTCAAATGATGGCTGCTGGTATTGGTTTTATCACCTTTCTAATTTTTGGTGGTGGGTATATTTCCGGTGGACTAGCAATGATCCTAGCTATAGGACTCATGATATTACTAGATGCCATGCACCCTCCTGCTGTCTCCACCTCCCTCAGTTTTGCCCTCAAAGCTAATAATGTCAATAATTTGGTATTATTTGCTTGGGCGCTGGGAATCACAGCTATTTTGGTTGGATTAGAGCGTTATGCTTTGTGGTTATTAGCACATTACGCAGGTCATAGAAAAGAAGGGTCATAGCGATCGCTCTATTTGTCTTATTATTTAATATTCAATTAACCAGCTTAATTTATAATCAATAAATAACTCAAAAATGAATATTTTTTGTGGGGATTAAACAAACAAGAAGAGGTTTTTTGTGTTTGATCGTTTTTAGCATTTTAATTCTGATTATTTTACCCCTACTTAATCCTATGATCTTCGCAGGCACAAGACCTAATAATTTAGGCGTTAAAGATGGTAGATTAGCACCCTGTCCTTCTAGTCCTAACTGTGTTTCTAGTCAGAGTACAGATTCACTTCATCAAATCCCACCACTGAGTTTTACCTCAACCGCAGAACAAGCATTATCTCAACTCAAAGGTATTATTCAATCTTTACCTAGAACCAAGATAATTACTGAAGCTGAGGATTATTTATATGCAGAATTTAAATCTGCTTTGATGGGATTTGTTGATGATGTAGAATTTTATCTAGACTCTCAGGCTAAGGTGATTCATCTACGTTCAGCTTCCCGCTTAGGTTATGGCGACTTAGGAGTAAATCGCCAACGGATAGAGACGATTCGCGCTCTATTTAATCGATCTAATTAACTACAACAGGACGTAAATATCCATTGTGTTTAGCAAACTTCTCTTTGAGAACTTGTTTATAAACTGCTTCGTAACCATCAACCATCTGTTTGACACTAAAATGGTTTTCTACATATCGCCGACAAGCATAGCGGTTTAATCGAGCTACCTCATCAATCGCACTAATAAATTCCTGAGTATTATTGCAAAGAAAACCTGTTATTCCCTCAGCAATTACTTCTGGAGTCGAACCCATTCGCATTGCAATTACTGGTGTACCCGCAGCCATTGACTCTACCATTACTAACCCAAAAGGTTCTCTCCAAGTAATAGGGAATAAAGTAGCATAAGCATTGCCCATGATGACATTTTTTTCTGCATGGTTAGCTTCACCTAAATACTGAATTTGCTTACCATCAATATGCGGTTTAATTTCCTGCTCAAAATAGTCTACATCCACTTTATCCACCTTACCCGCCATTTTCAACTGCCAACCAGTTTTTTTAGCAATTTCAATGGCTAAATGCGGTCCCTTTTCTGGAGATATTCTGCCTAAAAATGCCAGGTATGGCGGATCTACTGGTTGAGAATAAAATTCATAACTACTAACATCAATGCCATTGTAAACTGTAGCCTCGTAATTTAATCCTAACTTGGGTTCTCTTTGGGAGTCAGAAATGCTTATATAAGGCTGGTTTTTGGCATATTTAAAGATTTTTTCATTATCTGGTGTAAAAATTCCATGCAAAGTATGCACTGTGGGAGTTTTCACTAGCTTTGAGTATGCTAGTGGGATATGTCCCATGTGCGAATGAATAACATCAAATTCATCAGCTTTTTCATACACTGAAGCTAGTTGTAGCAATTCATAAACACTGGTATCTTTGATTGTAGAATCAAGTCTTAAAGCACGAGGATGAACTGATACTAACTTAGCTAAAGTTAGAGAATCTCCTGATGCAAATAATGTAACTTCATGTCCTCGTCGAACTAATTCATCTGTTAACAAACCTACTACCAATTCTATTCCACCATAAGCTGGAGGTGGTACTCTCTCCCACAATGGAGCAATCTGAGCAATTCTCATGATCAACCTCCTAAAAGGTAAAATTGTAAATTAGTGGTGTTTATTTGTTTGATGTAAATTAATGACCAGCGATTCACTATAGCAGTAAATCACTTAAAACACCAACTATATGGATGATTGCTCCAAAATCTTATGCTGTAACTTAGATATTTTTTGTCTATCTGAGGTAAGGAAATTATCTTCTACTCCAGAGGTAAATTAGGCAGATCCATAGAAAATCATCACCATTAAAATCAATGATTAATTACCCTAATTACCGAAAATATCTGAAAATATGCAATTTATAATTGACCAAACTTTAGAGGTAATTACCATTAATTTCCGCCTTGGCATTTTGCTAGTCTATCGTTTTTGTCTGTTAAATTACTTCCTAAATCTGTAAACTCACTGTCAAAACCTTGACTCTTGTTATAAAAGTCGTATAATCTAATACAAGAATTATAAAATTAAGTATAAACATGAATATCTCTAACTCAAGCAAAAAAAAGTCTCTGACATGGCAGGCAGTTTTTTCCCTACTGGTATTTGTGTTCATGTATCTGCCTATCTTGGTACTAAGCTTTTATAGCTTTAACCAGTCACCCTACAGCGCCACTTGGCAAGGGTTCACCCTGGAATGGTATCAAAAACTATTCACTGATACTCGCATTTTATCGGCTTTGAAAAACAGTTTGCTGGTTGCCTTTAGTGCAGTTGCTGTTGCCGCCGTTTTGGGAACTTTGATGGCTGTGGGGTTGGCGCGTTATAATTTCCCTGGGAAGAAATTGTATCAGGGTATATCTTATCTACCATTATTAATTCCCGATATTGCGATCGCAGTTGCCACCCTCGTCTGTTTAGCCGCCTTTGCCATCCCCTTAAGTATCTGGACAATTGTAGCAGCACATATAGTTTTTTGTGTTGCCTACATCGGACTCGTAGTATCATCCCGACTCAATAACCTAGACCCCCACCTCGAAGAAGCCGCACTAGACTTAGGTGCAACCCATATTCAAGCCTTTATCAAAGTTATCTTACCCCAATTAATGCCTGGTATTATATCTGGTTGCTTGCTGGCTTTCGTCCTCAGTTTAGACGACTTTCTCATCTCCAGTTTTACCGCAGGTAGTGGTTCTAATACCCTACCAATGGAAATATTTAGCCGCATCAGAACCGGAGTTAAACCTGATATTAACGCCCTTAGTGTCATGTTAATTTCTATCACCGCCACCGTTGCAATTACAGGTGAATTAATTCGTGCTTCTGGAGAGAAACAAAACAATTCGTAATTCCTAATAGTGCTTCCAGCACCCTCCGCGAACGTCATTACTTTCCGCATTGCGTCAGTGGGTAAACCAATACAAAGCCGAACCTTTTCCCCTACCATTACCAAAAGACGCACTAAGTAGGTAGGAACAAATAAACCTAACTATGTAACAAAATGTAAAATCATCAAAACCCTTGCGGTTGCTTCACTCCGCTACGCTCCGTTCGCAATGACATACCTTGCAATTTTCCCGCCTACCTACTTACTAGAAAGGGATTATTCCCATACAGAAAAATGCGTCAGTTGTCGAAAATCCCTAGCTAATATTCAAACATTAAAACTATGGTGTTCAATCATAACATTCTTAGTTTTAGCAAGTAGTCCAATTTTAGCATTTTTTCTACATCCAATATCTCTTTTAACAGTCATCATCGAGACAGTTACACCTTTGGCATTTGGGTTAGCATGGTGACAACTAAACAAACTAGAAAAGCAATTTTATCAAGGGAAATCTATCCCACTCCGTAACCTACCAGAGAAAAGCTGAAAATTAATCAACTTAGAACCCCCACTTATTTAATAAATTGGGGATATAAATGACTAAAACCACAAAAAATCATCAACCAAACACTTGACAAATTCCCAAATCTATTTTATTTATAGTATTATAATGGAAATCTGTGCGCCCATATATATACCCTTATTTATTCCCACCGATAACTGATAACTGATAACTGATAACTAATTAAATATTGGGGCTGACTTTCGACAAAATGCTATCTTCTCCTCAGCCATGCAAATTTGTCAAAATCCCAATTGTTCAAACCCCTTCAACCCTAACTACAGTAAATTTTGCATCGTTTGTGGACATGGTACATTTGGTGAACTCCTCAGAAACCGTTACCGTGTCTTGCGGTTATTAGGTGAAGGTGGGTTTAGCAAAACTTACGCAGCAGAAGATGCAGACAGACTAAACGCACCTTGCGTTATTAAGCAATTTTTCCCCCAAGTTCAGGGAACAGGACAACGCGCAAAAGCAGCAGAATTCTTCAAAGAAGAGGCTTTTAGATTATATGAACTAGGCGAAAATCATTCCCAAATTCCTCGATTATTAGCTTACTTTGAACAAGGTTCTAGCTTGTATTTAGTGCAGGAATTTATTATTGGTAAAACTCTCTTAGAAGAAGTTCAAGAACAGGCTTATAATGAAGCAGAAGTTCGTCAACTTCTATTAGACTTATTGCCAGTTCTCGATTTTGTTCACAAAAAAAATGTGATCCATCGGGATATCAAACCTGAAAATATTATCCGTCGAGATGCAGATAAAAAACCTGTATTAATTGACTTTGGTGGTGCAAAACAAGTTACTCACACGAGTATCGCTAGACAAGCAACAGCTATTTATACTTTAGGTTATGCACCAACTGAACAAATGGCAGGTTTTGCTTGTCATGCTAGTGACTTATATGCTTTAGGTGTAACTTGTGTCAGGTTATTAACTCAAGATTTACCGATGCAGCATACCTATGGACTTAAAGATCCTCTTTATGATCCTATGACTGCAAAATGGTTATGGGAGGAACGGTTACAACAAAAAGGGATTACTATTAGTGATGATCTCAAGAAAATCTTAGATCACTTATTGCAACATTTCCCTAGTGATAGATATCAGTCAGCAACAGAAGTTTTATATGATTTGGAACATGATTTAAAAATCGAATCATCACCCCCGATAGAGTTAAAAATTTCCTCTATTCCTCAACCACCACCACCACCTGAACCAGAACCACCACCACAAAAACGAATCGTTTCCGTACCACCTTTGGAAACCTTTGATTTTGAGATTATTACTGTAGATACGGGAGGAAGAGAAGTTAACCGCGATAGAGGTAGTGCCAAATTCTTTGCAGAAGAATTGAATAAAAATGTCACTTTAGAAATGGTATCAATTCCTGGTGGCAGTTTTCTGATGGGTTCACCAAACTTTGAAGGTAATGCTGATGAACATCCCCAACACAAAGTTATAGTTGAACCTTTTTATATGGGGAAATATCCCATTACTCAAGCACAGTGGAAAGCAGTAGCAGCTTTACCGCAAGTAACCCAACCTTTGAACCTCAATTCCACAAAATTTAAAGATGCAAATTTACCCATAGAAAAGGTCTCTTGGTATGAAGCAATAGAATTTTGTTTGCGGTTGTCGCTGAAAACTGGCAGAAATTATCGTTTACCTAGTGAAGCGGAATGGGAATATGCTTGTCGTGCAGGAACTACCACATCTTTTCATTTTGGGGAAACAATTACATCTGATTTAATTAATTGTAATGGTAGTGCCACTTACGCAGTTGAACCCAAAAGCAATTTCCGCAAAGCAACAACAAACGTAGGCAGTTTTGATGTAGCGAACGCCTTTGGGTTGTATGATATGCACGGCCTAGTTTGGGAATGGTGTGCTGATCCTTGGCATAAAAATTATGATGGCGCACCCGCAGATGGTAGTGTGTGGGATGTGGATGGTGATATACATCGTCGGGTTTTGCGCGGTGGTGCGTGGAATTTTAGTGCGGAACTTTGTCGCAGTGCTAGTCGTAGTTGGAATGAAGCAGATGATGGTTTAAGGATGTCAGGTTTTAGGGTGGTGTTTTCCGCACAGGAATGAGTTTCGCGCAAAGAGGAGTATGGGAGGTTGACAATTGATTTTCAATTTGTTATCATGAACTTGATAAGGAAGAACTACGCAAAATTTAACTATGCCTGGCATTGCTGAATTAGGGTATGAAATTGAAAAATTAATGATTTCAAACTCTTACTCTCTGTGACTGGAGCGCCTCTGCGTGAAACAAAATCATACTCTTAATCAGCAACGCCAACTACACCAGACGGCTAAAACTGTTCCCTGTTCCCTACGTCCACTAGAAGACTTTCTCAGCAAGCCCTAAATATATTCAAGAATGACGAAGCAGGGGTTTAGCAATGCTAAACCCCTAAATTGTGCGTATTAGGTTGGTAAGTCACCGTAACCCAAGAAGCAACTAAACCAACTTCAAATCAGGATACTCAGCAAACAAATCGTCAGAAGTCAAAGTATCACCTTCTGCTTGGGGAGTCCACAACACTTCCAGAGCTAAAAGTTGCTCACCAGGAAGACTACCAATTTGTCGCAAAGCTTGACGTAAATCATCCACGCTATTAATTTGGGGAATTTCAAATTTACCCAAGGTTGCAGCTAATAAGGTGACAATGATATATTCTCCAGGACCTTCACTAATCAGACGAGTAGGGTTATCCACATTACCTGGTAATTCTTTAGCCAAAACAGATTTTAGCTGATTGTTGACGTTAGAAAGAGTTTCTTCGCTAAACTTGCTGCGTTCAGCCAATGACAAGCGGTTAAATTGTGATTCAGCAGCATTTAATTTCGCTTGTTGGCTACCACTGCCAGCATATACCCAATACTCAGGATGACGCAGTAAAGCTAGACTGGCTTCTTGCAAGATTTCTGCTTTCCCCTCTGGAGTGTTGGTATCAGCTTTTTCTGCTATTTGGTTGAGTTCGCTTTGCAAACCTCTTGCTTGTGCTAATAAGCCAACTTGTAAACGGTTGACGGAAACTGTTGGGTTGCTGTTATAACCTCTTTCTCCAGTATCTTCACTGGTGACACGGCGGAAAGTTTGGACTAAAAAGTTAGCGATCGCAAAGAATATCAAAATTGTGAACACACCACCAAAACCACCCCCAATACCCCAAAAAGGAATTAGGAACGGAAAGCCAAAGCCACCTCCAAAACCACCACCAGGATAGTATCCCCCACCACCAGGAGGTGCGTAGGTGCGTGGTGTATAAGTGCGGCTAGAAGGCATTCTAAAAGAACCCCCACCAATACGTCCACCACTGCGTGCAGCTAAAGCACCATCAGCGTTACCCAGTGCTAAAGCCAGCACCAGACTGAGGACAAAGGCAATTTTTAACAGAGGTTTGAGGGTTCGTTGTATTTTTTTACGCATAATCTTCACAGAAAAACAGTATTTTTAAGATCTCTCTCCTACTGCGATGAGTTTGACAACGCAGGAGACACCAGCCACAAGCAAATATTGTCAGCTATATATTCAATCTACCGCGTATTATCTCGCGTTGGGAATCAACAGAGGGGAGATTCCTTGGTTGATAACCGTACCGCGAAACATCTTTGCGCTCGTAAAACTTGGGAATCAATTAATTATTACCGTCTCAGAGGAATGCCAGACTTATCAGCAATAATTTTGACTTCTGACTGACAAGCATTCGGTCAAATTATTTCTCATAGGGACTAATTTTTTTTCCGGATCGAGACACTATATTCAGCACATATTGGCAAGGGGCTTTAAGTAACCAGTTATCAGTTATCAGTTGAGAGTTACTTGTATCACTTGGGTTTAAGTCTCTTAACTTTATGCCTTTTACCTGTTTACTGATTTAATACTTATGAAAATAAAGACAATAAATCATGGTGTAACTATGCTCAACAAACATAATATCAGTATCAGATGTAAATCATTATTTCGGCATAGAAATTATTAGCCAATGTATTAAATTTTTCCTATTTTCTGGCATTTTGGCATGAATTTTAGCAATATTCGAGCTAATCTAGTAGTATCAGCTAGATTTAGTAATTTGTCCAGCAGTCTCTATACAATTACTCGATCATATCAGCGATAAACTCTGTATCTATTAGAAACCGTAAAAAATCCTCCTTTGGTAATAAATTGGCATAAAAATAAAGAGAAAATAATTTTTATTTATACCAATTTTTCGCCCAATTTGGGATAGTGAATATTGTTGGTAGTTTCTCTCAGGAACATCTGACAACAGCATTTAGGAGTCAGGAGGAGGCAGTGCGGTCTTGGGGTCTCACGCCCAACAGGATGGCTTCCCTGGAGCAACTGCTGGTCAGGATTGAAAGCCGCTTGATGTTTGATAGCGCAGTGTGGCGAATGGCTAACGCCATGCTTTGAGTTTGATTTGGAGATAAAACTTACCCAGCTGCTTCAGCAAGTATTTTTTCATTTGCTAAACAGTATTATAAAAAATCCCAAAATAGTTGAAGTAAGGATTTGAAGTTTATTTATCAACCTGAATCATGGAACATATTTCACAACTAGGAACACAAATTAGGGAGAACACAGCTTATCCAGATATCCTAGTTATCTCCCGCATCTTTCAGCCCCAAGAAGCTGTAATTGGAGAGTATGTCTATAATCGTTGTTTGCAAGATCCAGACAGAGTGATTGTACTGGCTGCTGGTTGCTGTGGAGATAAAATATTTGATAAAGCACAACAGTTTCCAGTTTATCGTTGGACTAACTTTAGTCTGTGGGTGAATTTCTTAGGTGGTAATTTCTTGAGCAATGTATTCAAGCCTTTTTTGAATTTATTTAATATTATTTGCACCTTATTACTGGCTATTAAACTATACTTTCGCTATCATTACCGCTACATTGAATGGTGTCACGGCTACGATTTTCCAGCCCTGTTGTTACTCAGTTACATCTTACCTATTCGTTTTTTCATCTACCTCCACGGTAATGATTTGGTAGATATATCTCGTCATTTTTTATGGCGATCGTTATTTAAAATTACCCTCAAACGAGCCGAAGGAATTGTTTGTAACAGTTCCTATATTCGCGAAACTTTAAGAAATACTTTTCGCTTAGACACTCCTACTCATGTAATTAACCCAGTAGTTAGACCCGAAAAATTTGGTACTCCCAGCAGTCTGAGTCATCTGGATGATTTACGTATCCGCTTACGTCAGGCTTACAACATTCCCGAAACCGCAATTGTCATTCTTTCTGTTGGTAGGTTACTCAAACATAAAAGCTTTGACAGAGTAATAGATAACATCCCTTTACTATTAACTATTGGTGTAGATGTTCACTACATAATTTGCGGACAAGGAACTTGTGAACAACAACTCAAATCCCAATCTCAACGTTTGCGGGTGGATCAACGAGTGCATTTTGCAGGCTATGTACCTGAACGGGAACTAGCCGGTTATTATGCAGCTTGTGACATTTTTGCCATGCTTACCTTAGAGGAAGACAAAGCCAAAACCAAAACCATAGATAATTTGGAAATGGTTCACTTAGAAGCAGAATACTTTGGTAAACCTGTACTTGCCTCTCGCTTAGGGAGTATTTTAGATGCAGTTCACCATGAAGAAAATGGCCTGTTGGTAAATCCAGACTCTGGTTATGAAGTTTTACAAGCTTTTAAACGTTTGTGCCAAGACAAACAACTGCGGGAAAAACTCGGTCGTCAAGGACAAGAATTAGCCAAACGCAAAACCTATCACCGTTGGCTATATAATCCCGAATCTCGTTATTCTTGTCTATTAAATTAGGTAATTGGTCATTAGTCATTGGCCATTGGTAAAAATCTTTTCCCCCTGCTCCCCTGCTCCCCCTGCTCCCCTGCTCCCCTGCCTCTTCTATCCTCCACCGACGATGGTAACAACTTCCAAGCGATCGCCATTTTCGATTTTAGTTTCTGTCCAAAACTGACGGTGTAAAATCTCACCATTATATTCCACTGCCACCAAGCGGGGATTAAAACCCAACTGCTGAAGTAATTCTGGTAAAGGCGTTTGGGATAAACAACTGCGAGTTTCTCCATTCACTTGTAAAGTAATTTGATTCATAATTCATAATTGGTAGTAGGTAATTGGTAATTGGTAAAAATCTTCTCCCCTGCTCCCCTGCTCCCCTGCTCCCCTGCTCCCCTGCTCCCCTGCTTCTTCCCCAGTCCCCTGCCTACTTCCGATAGAGTTGAGAAATAAAATATTGTGTGACTAAAGTAGGTTGTTCAGCTTGCATGAGCGATCGCACCACAGCAACCCGTTGCGCTCCTGCATCAATTACATCATTAATATTACTGGCATCTATTCCCCCAATTGCAAACCAAGGAATTGAACAATTTTTGGCTGCATAGCTAACATAATTTAAACCTGCTGCGGCTTTACCTACTTTAGTCGGCGTTTCATACACAGGACCCACACCAATATAATCTGCACCTTCAGTAATTGCCCCTTGCATTTCTTGTTGATTTGTGGTAGAGCGACCTATCAAACGCTGGGGACCCAATAATTGACGGGCTACAGCAATAGGCATATCTTGTTGTCCCAAATGCACCCCATCCGCATCTACAGCCAAAGCCAAATCTACCCTGTCATTAATGATGAACAAAGCGCCATAATCGTGACATAACTGCTTGAGTTTCCTAGCTCTTTGCAAACGAATCAGATCATCAGCAGTTTTTTCCCGATACTGTAGCAGTGTTAATCCGCCCTTGAGAGATGCTTCCACAGTCTCTAGCAAATTATCTACCGGGGATGTTACCAAATACAAGTGCGATCGCCACAGTAATTGATGGCGTTGATGACCCATCAAAGTGCTTTCTAGGGTGTACACCTGATAGCGCATTTGCTTAAAAACTTTCCCCATATTGGCATCATGAAGCTTGCCATATTCCTCCAACACCCTCAAAGCTTCTTGGACACGGCAAAAGTTAGCTTGTAATAAAGATGTGATCGAACTTCGTTGTTCTTCTTGGGGATGGGTTAAAACAGTACCAGGATCACCTGGTGTATCTCGTGCCGCCCTAATTTGTGCCGAATGCCAGTTACTTACTTCTTGACGTAGGTGCTTACAGGTTTCAGCTAACTGGGCATCATTGAGTCCAAAGCGACACCATTCTTCAATAATTCGCAGCCCTTCGCGAGCGCGGTCTAAATTTGCGTCTAAAATGCGATAAACCACTTGTTGTATTTGTTGTTTTTGGCTGTGGGCTTCGACCATTAAAATAACCCTGCTTGTAGTCTCACACAAACCTCCAGCCTATTAAATAATATGTGCATCTTAGCGGTTTTTTGTTAAAAATTTACTAATTAAGCTGTATGAAAAATAGCCAATTGGTGAAAATATGAGAATATTATCGACATGATTGGTTGAGCGTTAAAAATTCACTGGTGTTTTTCAGGAGTTATATAAAGTTCATGTCTCCCCTTCAATGGTTTCATAAGCGTATAGTAGATATCCTGTCAACAAAGCTAATTTGTGCCTACCTACTGAAACTTTCAGTTTTGCCATCCTCAATATTGAGTGTGAGCGTTGCTTTGGGAATAGGAAGTATAGCACTTTTAGAGACAAATTTTAGCAGTGCCATTGCTCAGATTACCATCAGAACAGAACAGAAACTCAACAATGAGAGAACAATTTCTCAGGTTCACCTCCTGTTTGTCAACCCCAGTCTCGGCAATGATCAAAATGGGAATGGTAGTGAAATAGCTCCTTTGAAGACAATTACCCAAGCTTTGCAACTAGCACAACCAAATACTGTCATTATGCTTTCTCCTGCTACATACAGCCCCAACACAGGTGAAGTATTTCCCTTAATCCTCAAACAGGGTGTAGCTATTCAAGGAGACCCTGGCAACAAAGGCAGAGGTGTGAATATTTTAGGCGGTGGTGAATACCTCAGTCGCAGCTTTGGCCGTCAAAATGTGGCTATTGTTGGTGCAAATCAAGCTAGTTTAAGCGGTGTTACAGTCACTAACACCAACAGTCGTGGTTATGGTTTATGGATTGAATCTACGAATACAGTAGTTGAGGAAAATACTTTTACTAGCAGTACTCAAGACGGAATTTCCATCACTGGTAATGCTACTCCGACGGTGAGCAAAAATTATTTTCAGGGCAATGGTGCTAATGGAATTACAATTTCTGGTGATTCTCGTGCGGAAATTCGGGAAAATCTCTTGCAACGCACTGGTTTTGGCATTAACATCGCCCAAAACGCTGCTCCTGTAATTGTTGGTAATCAAATTTTAGACAACAGATCCGGGATTGTAGCTCAAGCCAATACCAGCCCAATTTTGCGGAATAATCTTATTCAAGGCAGTCAAGAAGATGGTTTGGTGATCATTGCCCAAGCTACGCCAGATTTAGGTAGTAGCAGAGAACCTGGTGGGAACGAATTTCGCAATAATCGTCGTTCTGATATTAACGCCAAAGCTGCCAAGCAAGTAATTTATGCTGTCGGCAATAACCTCAATAAAAATCGCATTATCGGTAATGTAGATACTAGCGGTAGAACAGCACCAATTGTCAGGAATTCTACACCCACTTTTATATCTGTACAGGAAGTTCCTAAAGAACCAGAAATTGTTTTTGCGGCTCCCAGCATTCCCAAAACTTTTAACCCGTCGGCTATGATCCTATCCAGGGGCAGAAATACACGCCCAAATAGTCCATTACCACAGCTACCAGCTACTAATGTTAACGTACAGGGTTCTTTACCCAGCAATACTTCCCAACCAAGCACCTGGCAAACACAAGACACACCACAATTAAATTATGTGCGAGTTGAACCGGGAGTAATTGAGTTTACTGCGCCTCAAGCATCCCTCCCGACACGGACAACTGTTAACAATTCCCGAATAGTGACAGCACCCAGAGGTTATACAACTACTAGGTCTGGTGTACGTTATCGCGTCATAGTGCCAGTTACCAGCAACACACAACAGGAATTAGTGCGTTCTATAGCCCCTGATGCTTTTTCTAAAGTCTCACAAGGTCGCAGAGTGATGCAAGTAGGAGTTTTTAGCAGTCAAGATAATGCCAGTGAAATGGTTCAACTCTTGAATAGCAAGGGTTTGAGAGCCATTATTCAGCAGGTTAATTAATAGGGCATTGGCACTCATGTAAAAGGCAAGAGCAAGATCATATTTCTCCTCTGCTCCCCTGCTCCCCTGCTCCCCTGCTTCCCCTGTTCCCTGTTCCCTGTTCCCTGTTCCCTGTTCCCTACACAGCAACTTCTGCCTGTTCACTGGTCATTGCTTTGAGTTTAGATGTAAACGACTCAGAGCGATCGCTCCTTTGGGGAGTAAATTGCCCAATTGGGGGATTATTGGCATTTGCTGGCATTAATTGGGGTAGTTCTGTCGCTGTGGATAAACTCCCCTGAGTCATCAGCTTTTCACTCACGGATGCTGCTAACTTTCTCTTGCTGATATCCGCTGCAACTTTAAACGAGGGAGATGTTAACACACGCACCTGTTGTTGCTCTCCATTTGCTAGATATCGGGATGCAGTGTGACTGTGACTCTCTGGGTAATAATTGCCAACTTGAGCAGTTAATATTTGAGTATTCTTTGCAGGTGCAGACTCAAGTCGGGTTGCTTGCGGTATTGATGGTAGAACGGGTGGAGATGTTTTGGTTAAGCTTTCTGGAAATTTGCTGCAAATCATCCGCTCAAATTCCATGTTGAAATGATAAACCACCTGCCCTCGCCGTTGCCAAAAGGTTAATATTTGTTGTACTGATATCGCCTTATATCTTCCTTGATACAAAGCTTCAATAACTGCTAAATGTAGCCAATCAATCGGGTACTCTCTGCGCCAATGGTTAATTAACTCACTGGCACTGTACCCATTGAGGTCAAAACTATAATGAACTAATAAGTTGACGGCCAATTCGGCGTAGGGGTTTGGGGGTGTTGTTAGCATGGGATTTTATTTCCAGGCAATAGGTATAAATGTTTCACCCATCGCATCTAGCTTAACGTCTTTTTAGCTACATGAAAGTTTTTTCCACAAGCCGCAAATTTGTTAGTTAGTGTTTTTCATTCTACTTGTCAATCGCCATTATGCAAAATAATATAGTAGAACTTAAGCTCTGGACAAAGTGACCATTAAATGCTGGGGACAGGGAACAGGGAACTCTTAACAGGGAACAGGGGGCAGGGAGAGGTTAATAATCTGATGACTAATGACAAGTGACTACTGACTAATGACTAAATGGGAACAGGGAACAGGGAACAGGGAACTCTTAACAGGGAACAGGGGGCAGGGAGAGGTTAATAATCTGATGACTAATGACAAGTGACTACTGACTAATGACTAAATAGGTTTAACCCGTTTGAGGACGACTAATGCCTGATAAATCATAGCTGCAACTTCGGCGCGTGTGGCATCTCTGGTGGGTGCAAGCAGCTTGGGGTCTGGATAATTGATAATAATATTTTGTTGGATGGCAGTTGCGATCGCTGTTCTGGCATATTCAGGAATAGACTTTCTATCAGTGTAAGCAATTAACAAATCACTATTAGCGGCTGGTAGTCCCAGTCCGTTGACTAGGGAAACAATCACCTGTATTCTCTGCACGTTTTGATGGGGGCGAAAAGTGCGATCGCTAAATCCTCCCACAAAACCACCACTAGCGGCTATTTGAATGGCTTTAGCTGCCCAAAAATCGCCTGGGACATCTGTAAACTCAGTTACTGGGCGTTTGGGTGTGGGGTTAAAAGCAGCCGCTATTAAAGCCGTATATTGGGCGCGAGTCATGGGTTTATCTGGTTGGTAACTCCCATCAGCAAAACCCTGAGTTAAATTCATACTCACTAAAGCCCGAATAAATGGTTCTGCCCAATGTCCTACTAAATCAGAAAATGAGGGAATTTCTGTATCTGGTTTGACGATATAGAGAGAGGGAATAACTTCTGCTTGGCCTCTGGCAACTAAAGCCTGATAAATTAATGCTGCTACCTCTGCACGAGTAATTTCTCGTAACGGTTCTAATAGTTCTAGTTGGGGATAATTGATAATTAGCAGTTTTTGGGTAGCAAGTGTCACCGCATTAATGGCATAACTGGGAATTTGGGCGCGATCGCTATACACATTTAACCCATTAGGATTACTACCACTGAATTTTAAGCCATTGACAATTGATACTATTGCCTGCACCTTGGTTAAATTTTGTCCTGGCCTAAAAGTACCATCAGGAAAGCCACTCAAAAAGCCTCCATCAGCCGCACTAGCAATGGCTGAAGCCGCCCAAAAATCAGTTTTTACATCTTTAAATCTATCGAGTTTATTACTAGCAGATAGTTGAAAAGTCTTGGTAATTAAAGCAGCATATTGAGCGCGGGTAATTGGTGTAGCTGGTTGAAAAGTGCCATCAGGGAAACCACTGATAAAACCTTTATTCACTAATGCTTCAACAAAAGCCGTTGCCCAATGTCCATCTAAGTCTGAAAAACTGGTACTGATGACTTGGCTAGGAGTATCGGCTGTAGCGGCAATAAATTTTACCACGCCCTTAACCTGAGCAGGATTCAACTGATTTCCTACAGAAGTCACCTGTTGAGATGATAAATTTTGAAGATCGAAATCTTTGTGATCACGAAAAATATTATCAGCCGGATCTTGGGGTTTGCCCAAATCAGGAACCGCATTACCATTGATCAACAAACCACCTTGCGTATTTTGACAAATCAGATTTCGTCGTAATACCGGACTAGCATCACGAGAAATACCCACTGCTAATCGGTTCTTGATCAGTTTGTTATTTGCTACTAAAGGCGCTGCAAAATCGCTCATAGCTATCCCTACGGGGTTATTTTCAAACACATTCCGCAACACTTCCCCTTTGCTATAACGTGCCATCATTAACCCACTGGCAACATTTTGTACAAACACATTATCTAAAATTGCAGGTTTGGCGTTACCGCTGGTAAATATTCCTTCCCTTCCACATTTACTGAAAGTATTATTAGCTAAAGTTGGGGCTGTGGATTCAATCCAAATCCCCGTACCTTTATTGATAGGGTTGGTAACAGTTACACCTAAGATACTGGCATCACCTAATAATAACAAGGTGATATTTTGCATACCAAAGCTGGGACTTTGATATTCACCACTCCCAGAAATAATAATTTCCTGACCTTTGTTAGATTCATTACCAACCAGTAACATTTCCCCAGGAATGATTAAGGGAAAAACCTCACCCGTTGCAGTGCTGTAAGTCCCTGGTGCTAACTGAATAATTCCCGGTGCGGTGGTGGCTTTTAAGGCACGGGTGATAGTTTTGAACGGACTCAACCGAGAACCAGTATTAGTATCATTACCTGTGACAGAATTTACGTGGAGTGTCGCAACAACCATAATAATTCAGAAGTCATAATTCATAATTTATACATTATAATTTTGGTTTTTGTTTGAGTTTGTTGATGGAAGCAACTAAAATTTTCCCAATTTCAACTGCTTCTTGCAGGAGAAGGTTAAACTTTCGAGGTGGTACTGTTTCTGATTCAATTAACATTTCCAACCAATATTGCGTTTCTCTACACTCTTTCAGACTAATTTAGACTTCAGGTTGTCCTTCGAGTAATGTACAAGCATAATAATTCATAATTCATAATTTATAATTCATAATTGATTGTACTCTGTGGAGTGATGATTGTCTATTTTTGAGGTGCTTTATGGTTTCTAGTTTTCTCGTTCCCAGTCAGAGACTGGGAATGCTATTATAGAGGCTCTGCCTCTGTTTTAATAGAAATTTGAGCCTTCTAAAATTCATTCCCATACAGAAGAGTATGAGAACGAGGAAATATATTCATGTTTTATTTCGCTGGTTTTTTATAGTTCTAGATATTCTTCTAGGGTATATATGTGTAATGCTTTTTGCATGATTTTTTACTTTATATTGTTTCTATCTGTTTTATTATATCATTCGTGATTCATAATTTGTCTTTAGGTCTGGTGTTTCGCGCAAAGTCGCAAAGCAGCAAAGGCGCAAAGTGGTATTTTCTTGTTGTTATGGGTAGGGGTAAAGCACATTGTTAAACCCCTCCTCAATTATGAATTATGAATTATGTGAGGTACAAGCGGTAATTATTCAACGCAGATGGACGCAGATATTTTTTACCTCTTTCAATTTTAGGTTGTTTTTGGTTTCGCGCAAAGTCGCTAAGAAGCAAAGGCGCAATGTTTTTTGTAAGGTGTTGTCGTATTTAACATTGAGAAAATGCCAGCGAGATTGTGATTGATTAGAAAATACAAATAATGTATAAGGATGTTTTTTGGTGAGTTCATCAACTACTTTTCTTTCACTTTGTCTGGATAAATTTTCTGATTTAAGGCGACTATAAATAATATGAAAATCGTTGTTAATTCGTGCTGATGCTAATAATAATGGTTCTTCTGCTAGTTCGTTGATAACTGTTTCATTTAGTTGACGAGGGGAAAGGGTTTGATTAACTCTTTCGTAATTTAATTGACTACAAAATAGTTTTTTGAGTGTGTCAATGTTTCTCAAATTTTCGAGTGAGTTAGCTACTGACATAATTAGATAAATCTTGGTAGTGACACTGTGGAATTTTTTCTATTAGTAGCATAACCATACAGTGAATACCAAGTCAATATTGATACTAGTTATAGACAATAAAAATTAATACATGGTTACAAATAATGATGTATTAAGGTATTTACATACAAATTTTATTTTTTTGTGATATTTAATTTCACAGCTATAACTATATAAGCAAGCCAGACCCCCGACTTCTGACATCAATCTAGAATTTATCGACAAGATAAAAAAGAAGTCGGGGATCTTATTATGTTATCTAAATGCGATCGCTCATACATATCACACAAATCACATCCAAATGATAGAAGTTGAACATCTCAGTAAAATATATGGTTCTACCGCAGCGATAACCGATGTCACCTTTAGCGTAGAACCAGGAGAAATCTTAGGTTTCTTAGGTCCAAACGGTGCGGGTAAAACCACAACTATGCGGATTTTAGCCGGCTATCTACCAGCAACCAATGGCAAAGCCAAAATAGCCGGGTATGATGTCCATGAAAATTCCCTCGCTATCCGCCAGAAAATCGGCTATTTACCGGAAACACCGCCTTTATACCCCGAAATGACCGTTGAGGGATTTCTGCATTTTGTAGCCCGAATTAAAGGGGTATCCGCTGGCGATCGCCGGCAAAAAGTTGAAGCAGCTATGCAACGCTGCAACTTGCAAGAAAAACGCAAAGTCATTATTCGCAAGCTTTCCAAAGGTTATCGGCAAAGAGTCGGCATTGCCCAAGCCATAGTACACGATCCCCCAGCCATTATCCTGGATGAACCCACCGTAGGACTAGACCCCCGACAAATTATTGACGTGCGAAACCTGATCAAAAGTCTAGCCGGAACCCACACAATTATCCTTTCTACCCACATTCTCCCAGAAGTGAGCATGACTTGTAGCCGTGTAGCCATCATCAATCGCGGTAAAGTTGTAGCCATCAATACACCAGAAAATTTAATGACCCAGTTGACAGGAGGTTCTGGTTATGAGTTAGAAATCACAGGAGAAGCGGCGCTGGCCAAACAGGTATTACAAAATGTATCGGGCGTGATTTTGGTAGAATCAATGCCGACAAGTTATCAAAACCGCCCCCATCTGCGCGTCATATCCGAACCAGGAACAGAACCAGGAAAAGATATTGCTGCCGCTTTGATTCGGGGAGGATTTGATTTATATGAAATGCGACGTGTTAGCGCCAGTTTAGAAGATGTATTTTTGCAACTGACCACAGAAGAAAAGAATTTACAACCGGAAACAGACACAGCAGAAACAGAAGGAGAAAACGCATAAATGGGTATCGTCATCGCTAACATTATTGCCATTTATCGCCGGGAATTACAAAGTTATTTTGTATCACCTTTGGCTTATGGTATAGCTGGCATCTTTTGGTTTATTTCTGGTTTATTTCTGGTGATGATTCTACTCGGACCCGGTGGAATTTTACCCACAATTGCTGCTTATGATGTTCAAGGGCAGCAATTTGGAATTCCCGTTCCACCAATAGATGTACCCTATGAATTTGTCCGCGCATTTTTAGATCGCATCAGTTGGTTATTATTGTTTATCCTGCCCATACTTTCAATGGGACTTTATGCCGAAGAACGCAAACGGGGAACATTAGAATTATTAGCTACATCACCAGTTACTAACTGGGCTGTAGCCGTCGGTAAATTATTAGGAGTGCTAACGTTTTTTATTACAATGGTTTTACCATTACTAGGTTTTGAAGCCATCGCCATTAGCGGATCAAATCCTCCCATGTCCCCCATCATTCCCATTGTTGGTCATTTAGGTTTAATCTTACTTGCAGCAGCAATTTTATCTTTAGGAATGTTCATTTCCTCATTAACAGACAGCACACTTTTATCAGCCGTTCTCACCTTTGGTGTTGTGGTCTTACTGTTATTGATTGACTCCATCTCTAAAGTTATTCCCGGCCCCATAGGACAAGCTATAGGTCATCTATCCCTACTCAAACATTACAACACTTTAATTCAAGGTATTTTTGACAGCAGCGCCTTAATTTTATTTGCCAGTTACATTATATTAGGCATCTTTCTTACAGCCCAATCAATTGATGCACTCCGTTTTCAACGTCAATAGTCAATAGTCATTAGTCAATTTTTTTTGCTCACCCATTACCAATTACCCCTTATACCAAATTGATATGAAGTTGCATAAAATAAGATATCAAGAATAATTGACCACAGATAAACGCAGATAAACACAGATAAAGATGGATGATTAAATTGATGTCATCATTCTGTGCAGCCTCACATAAAATTGGTATTAATTACCAATTACCCATTACCAATTACCAATTACCAATTACCAATAATGAAAAAAATATCTAAAAAAAAATTTGCCAACCTGCTATTTTTGTTTGGACTATTCTTATTAACCCTTGGTTTAACAGTCGGTTTAATTTCCGAAAAATGGGGTATATTACCTTTAGCATTTATAATTTCTGGTTTTCTAATTTGCGTTGTTTGGATCGGACTTAAAACCCAGCAAAGTCAGTTTTGGAGTAAACGGTCTACCCAATCTACAACTAACGCCTTAGTTGCTACTTTAGCAGTATTAACAATATTAGGATTAATCAACTTTTTAGGTACACGCTACCAGTTACGCCTAGATTTAACAGAAACTCAATTATTTACCCTCGCACCCCAATCTAAGGAATTACTGCGTAACTTACCAAAACCTGCAACAGTCTGGTTATTTACCAGAGAAGAAAATCTTCTAGACCAAGAATTACTAGAAAATTATCGTCGTCAAAGTCCCAACTTTAAATTTGAATATATCGACCCCCAAACCAGACCAGGATTAGCAGAAAAATTTGGTGTCAAAGATTTTGGTGAAGTTTACCTAGAATTTGATAATAAACGCCAATTAGTACAGACAATCCGCGAAAATGAACGTCTATCAGAAGTTAGATTAACTAGCCGTTTGCAACAAATCATTAGCAATACTACCGCCAAAGTTTACTTTCTTCAAGGTCACGGTGAACTAGAAATTACATCTGCTAAAAATTCTATTTCCCAAGCAGTACAAGGATTAACAGACAAAAATTTCACAGCATTACCTCTCAATTTAACAGAACAAACAAAACTTCCTGAAGATGCTGCTGTTGTCGTTGTTGCTGGACCAAAACGAGCATTATTTGACGGCGAAGTTAAAGCCTTGCAAGATTATCTTAATAGTGGCGGTAACTTAATGTTAATGATTGACCCCAATATTGATCCAAAAATTGATAACTTGCTCAAAGATTGGGGTGTAAAATTAGATAATCGTTTAGCTGTTGATATTTCTGAGGTAAGTTCAGGATTAGGACCTGCTGCACCTTTAGTTAGAGAATATGGACAACATCCCATCACTAAAGATTTTGGCAATGGAATTTCTTTTTATCCCCTCGCACGTCCTATACTAATTAACCCAGTTCCTGATATCGAATCTACTCCTCTACTCAGAACTAAATCATATCCTAGTAGTTGGGCAGAAAGTAACCAGCAAAGCGAAAAGTTAGAGTTTAATGAAGGTCAAGATTTGAAAGGACCGCTAACTTTAGGCGTAGCATTAAAAAGAAAGTTACCATCCCCAACTCCTACTGCTTCCCCAACTCCTACTGCTTCCCCAACTCCTACAACTTCCCCAACTCCTACAACTTCCCCAACTCCTACTGCTTCCCCAACTCCTACAACTTCCCCAACTCCTACAACTTCCCCAACTCCTACAACTTTCCCAACTCCTACTGCTTCCCCAACTCCTACAACTTCCCCAACTCCTACTGCTTCCCCAACTCCTACCGCTTCTCCAACTGAGGAAAATTCTCAAAACAAAACCAAAGAATCCCGGTTAGTGGTGTTAGGAAACTCAGATTTTGCCAGGGATGGCTTATTCCAGCAACAATTAAATGGAGACGTATTTCTCAACTCAGTAACTTGGTTGAGTCAGCAAGATCAACAACCCCTTTCAATTCGTCCCAAAGAACCGAAAAATCGCCGCATCACCATGTCAACCGCAAAAGCCAATTTATTAAGTATTTCTTCCTTGTTGCTTTTACCTTTCATTGCTTTGACAACAGGCGCTATTATTTGGTGGAAAAGAAGATAGGTACTGGGGACTGGGGACTGGGGACTGGGGACTGGGGACTGGGTAATCACTTTTATCTTTACCAATTACCACTGATAACTGATTCATGAAACGTACAACTTTAATTTTGATACTTTTAGCCTTGGGCTTGGGTGGTTTTGTCTACTTTCATGAAATTAGAGGTTCAACGCAGCGAGAAGAAGTTAAAAAAAATCAGCAGCAAATTTTCTCTTTTTCTGCTGATGATGTTCAATCTTTATCTGTCAAGACTAAGGATACAACATTAAATCTAGAACGTAGCGGTAAACCAGAACCGCCAAAATGGGTAATTAAATCGCCAATTTCTGAACCTGCTAATGATGCCATTATTTCTTACTTAATGGATTTGTTGGTTAAAGGAAAAAGTGAAAAAACCGTATCAACTCCACCTAATCAACTGAGTGAATTTGGTTTAGATCAACCCCAAGCAACTATTGATATTCAACTCAAAAATCAGCAAAATCATAAATTAATTTTAGGTAAGCCTAATTTTAACAATAGTTTCTTATATGCCCAAGTTGACCCGAATGATACCAACAATGGAAATAACCAGGAAAATACCCAGGTTTTGTTAGTTTCTAAAGATTTCGCTAATGCTGTAAATAGGGAATTATCCGAGTGGAAAGAAGCAGGTAAAGAAGCTGGTGAAAATAGTCAATCACAACCTTTACCGGGACTGCCAGAACCTACTCCAACTAATGGACAATAAACAATATCTACATGATACAAATATGATCAAACAAACAGCCACTTTACTTATTTCTTGTCCTGATCAACGGGGATTAGTCGCCAAATTTGCTAATTTTATTTATGCTAATGGTGGTAATATTATTGACGCTGACCAACATACAGATTTTGAAGCTGGGTTATTTCTCACCCGCATAGAATGGCTGTTAGAAGGTTTTAATTTACCAAAAGATTTAATTGGACAGGCTTTTAATGCTATTGCACAACCTTTAGGCGCTACATGGGAATTACACTTTTCTGATACTGTTCCCCGCATTGCTATTTGGGTAAGTCGTCAAGACCATTGTTTATTTGATTTAATCTGGCGACACAAAGCAAAAGAATTTCATGCAGAAATTTCCCTAATTATTAGTAATCATCCCCATTTACAGGAAGTAGCAGCACAATTTGGGATTGAATATCATCATATTCCAATCACTAAAGATAATAAACTAGAACAGGAAATTAAACAATTAGAATTACTGCGTCAATACAATATTGATTTAGTGGTATTGGCCAAATACATGCAGATTGTCAGCGCCAATTTTATTCAACATTTTCCGCAAATAATCAATATTCATCACTCATTTTTACCTGCATTTATTGGTGCTAATCCCTATCATCGGGCTTTTGAAAGAGGAGTAAAAATTATTGGTGCTACTGCACATTATGCGACGGCGGATTTAGATTGTGGTCCAATTATTGAACAGGATGTAGTCAGAGTCAGTCACCGAGATAATGTGGATGATTTGATTAGAAAAGGTAAAGATTTAGAACGGGTTGTATTAGCTAGGGCGGTGCGATCGCATTTACAAAATCGCGTTTTGGTCTATGGTAATAAAACTGTGGTTTTTGAATAATCGTAAGTGGTCAGGAGTCAAAATAATTAGTGAACAATAAGATTTTCGACTTCTGAGAGAATTTATAGTAAAAGGCAAAAGGCAAAAGTAGAACCATTTTCATCACTGAATCTGAGCTTTTAAGAATGTCCTAAGCGCCTTGTTCATTGCTATAAGTTGAGAGGATTACATTTTTTTGTAAGGGTTTAGCAATGCTAGACCCCTACTTATCAGTGCTATAGAGGACAGTCAAAATGTAGACTTTCATGAAATACTAGCTTCAAGTATTATTGTTAACGGCAAATGAAACAGCTAAAGTCCCGTTCTCAAGATTTACGCAGCTTATTTGAGAACAGTATCACCATAGAATATGTAGCCGAACCTCTGAAAGCTGTAAAAGCTGATGCAGATATCACCGAAGTAACAGATTGGATGGAGTTACAGGATTTTGATGTCGTCGGGGTGGAAACAGAAGGTACTATCACGGGTTATGTAGAACGTTCTACTTTAATAAAAAATCAATCTGGAAAATGCCGCGACTATCAACGAGTGTTTCATCCTCAAGAACTTATTGCCATTTCTACACCCTTGATGAAGTTGTTACCCATTCTGCCACAAAAATCCAGATTATTTGTATTAGACTGTAATCAAGTCAGTGGCATTATTACCTGTGGTGATTTGCAGAAAGCACCAGTACGGATGCTGCTGTTTGGGTTGGTGACGTTGCTGGAAATGAATTTGTTACGACTGGTGCGGCTTTATTATCCCCAAGATTCATGGCAAAAAATCCTCAAACCTGACCGCTTAGAAGCTGCTCAAAAGTTATGGTGTGAGAGTCAACAAAGAAATGAAGCTACAGATTTATTAGATTATCTGCAATTTTGCGATAAGCGCGAATTAGTATTAAATCAACCAGAACTGTTTGATAAATTGGGGTTAAAGTCAAAACGCTCTGGTGAACGCTTTCTCAAATCCGCTGAACATTTGCGAAACCGTTTAGCACACGCTCAAAATCTAGTCAGTGGTTCTTCTTGGCAAGAGTTGATTTCTTTAGCGGAAGGTATGGAACGTTTATTAATCCATTGTGAAGAAATTGAATCTTAACGTATCCAGAAATTAGCAAATACTTTCTGATGCCAGTATACTTAAAGGAAAGCACTAATGAAAAATTAAGAATTTATACAATAAATATGTCTAAACAATTGCCATCATCAAGTGATTTAACAAAATTGCCAACAGAAGCCGAAAGAGAAGAGCAACTGATGCAAGATGTTCTTCTCTTATTGGAAAATTTGATTTACAGAGAGGAAGCAACAGTTAAGTTAATCTTGAATTGTCTCTATGATGCTGGGGCAACTAATTTGATTAACCAAAGGTTTCAGTCTCGGACTCTCAAGAGAAGCCTGAAATTGATTTCCAAAATATCTAAACCTGCGTTCAGAATCATTGCTTGGCAATGGTTTAAAAAGAATTGTCCTAAATTGATCACTGATTGGTTGCAAAGCCAAATTGAGTTTAAAAGGATAGAAACCCCAAAATTAGAAATTGTAGTAGAAAATCAAGATACCAACTTAAATTTTTTTTCCCAGGAGCAATATCGGATTTACGAAGTCAAACAACTTCGCTCTCAAGTTAAATTGTTGACTAGTATGTTAGTGGGGGTGGTTACTGTGTTAACTGGTAGCTTTATTGGTGCTGGTTATTTACTAGAGCGATCTCATTTACAAGTAGTAGAAGAATTACAAACTCAGGTAAAAACTCTGGAGGCCAGTGTTAATAAGCCTTAGCAGGATGCTGACTGGTGATGCCGTAAATTAATGTCGATTGTTATTCCAGTCAAATGTGTCCTGGTTTGAAGCAACGGTTCTATTCCAGGCTGTCTTCCCTCTCGAAAGATTGAGCAGTTTTTGCTCAACTGCATCAGGTAACTGCTCCCACGACAGGTCTTCACATTGCAGCAAAACTTTGAGTTTTTCCAAAGCTTCAATAGCTGAAGCTGCCTGGTCTTCTTGGAAATTGAGAGGATCGTTAACACGCAGAGGATCTCTTTGTACAGCTACAATTCCTTGACGCACGGCCATGGTAATTTTCGGAGACAACTCTGTTTTTGCGTGATGCCATTGCCTTTGGAACCCTCTTTTACTAGTTGCATACAGTCCAGGTAACCGATTTAAAGCATAAGCAACAACTTCTGGTTGTTTGATGTGCTGAGAAACTTTCACAGGTAAGGCTTGTATTTGTTTTTCAACTTCCTCTGCCACTAACACTTCCATGACATTGCAACAATGTTTTTTCAATGCCTGTTGTTTGGAATCGTTAATGGAAGAATTCAAGGATGAACGATAATTTGACATGGCTGATAAAATTGATTGATTTTTATTTTTTATGAATTTTTTGTGCTTTCAGTTAAAGTTTTGACTAACATACTTCAACTCTAACTTAAATTTTAATTGCCTAATTTTTGAATAAATCTTACTCTGGGAGTATCCCAAACGTGTAAGTTCACTGTTTACTGTCATGGTGTAGCTTGCTTTCTGCAGGGTATGAAGCGTATCTTTCGGGAGACTATGACTTAACAGCAAAACTAAGTGTGGCGTTAGCACAATGCTTCACTCCGTTACGCAATGCCTCCGGCTCCCGTAAGGGATACAGAATGACAATTGGCGATGTTTTTGCCAAATTGGGATGCTCCCACTATATCTAGATTATGTAATTATGGAAAATGGTAATTTTACTAATTTTACTCTCAATTATGAGTTTTTAATTGTTCAAGATTTTATGTAAATTCACGGTTGAAAAATATAGGACTCCTATTTGATTTTTGAACAGATTGCGTACACATCTATCCTATTGCATATTTCTTATTGCATATTTCTTATTGCATATTCCCTGCCTCAACGAAAAATTCATAAACAAAACCGGATTCCTATAGGAGATTTTATATAGACACTCATTTAAGTTAATTAAGAGCATCGCACCACTACACTAAGGCGTAAATAGAGCAGCTATTTAAAATCTTAGGACTTACGCAAGATAGAACTCAAAACCTGATTCTTGCGTAGGGGTAATTCATGAATTACCCCTACTTCCGTTTTGTTTTGCGTAAGTCCTGAATCTTTGAAAAGCTCAATCTATCTATCAGCTTTTTGACTTTTTACTTCCGCGAAGCGGTACTAGCTACCTAAACCAACAGCCATACTGTGTCGGCTTTTAGACTTATAATTAAGAAAACCGGGGTGCAGGAAGCAGGTAACAGGGTGAGAGAGTTTAGCAACTTTTGCACAGATGCGGGAATTACAAACCACGGCAGATTGCAAATGAAGTACAAAATTTAAATCAAAAAATGGCTACCGCCACGCTGCGCTATCAAGTATCAAGAAGGTTTTACTCCTGCCTCCTGCCTCCTGTCACCTGTCACAACTTCTGACCTGCATAAATTGAGCGAACCTCACCATTACGGCGGATAATCGCCTCACCGTTACTTACCTCCACTAGAGTCCAACCACTAGCACCGATATTCTCTCCCAGGTTAATCCGGCGAGTCACACTATCAATTTTAAACAAAGCCGCAGATTTGTTACCTAGCTCTAGCAATCCTTCTAACTCGGCCGAATAGGCAGGTAAATACACTTGCTGGGTAGTAGTTGGTACTGATTCTGGCTTCGGTAATGGTGCTGGTGCTGTAGCCGCAGGTAGTTTTGGTGGTGTTAAGCGGGGTGACTGAGAAGTAGCTGCCTGCTTCACAGTTGCTGAGGAAATTTTTTCTGGGATGGGCTTGGTTGCTGATTGCACATTCCTGGGGGAATCTTTCACAAATTCAGGTGGGGATACCTGCACCGACATTGGCAAAACTTCTGGTAATGGGCGTATAGATGGAGGCGCTTGATAAACAGGGATATATATGCGCTCCACAACATTTGTTACCCGACTGGGAGCAGGTGGGGCATTGTTAGCCGCGACTGGTAGGGGTAAAGTCCCAACAGGTTGGTTAATGGGTGAAGTCAAAGAGTTTGTTTGGTTCAGATTGACATCACGGAACTCAGATTTAGGAGACCTTTGATCATTACTGGGTCTTTGCTGGTCTATAACTGCCAAGGCTTCCAGCATATAATTAACCAACTCTGCCTGGGGGTCTGGTTGTACAAGTACAGGTGATTGTTGCTGATCTGTTGGTAGTGTCTGCGGAGTGAATTTGGCAGTAATATTATTAAATAATCCCGGTTCTGCTAGGTAGATTGTGCCAACCATCGCCACGCTTAAGGTTGAACCTAGCATGAGCAGATTGCCCAAACCACCGCTGTTTTTCTGATTCCTTTTCCTAATTGCAGTCACAGAGGGAGGATTGAATACCAGTGTACTCGTTTGCTGCTTTTGGATTGGCGAAATCGCCTGAACTGCTCGGTGTACTGTCTGTGGCAATACAACTTCTTGCATCTTCACTGCCACTGCTTGCATGGGTACATATTCTGTCCTGATAGTTTTGGCAGGGCGCTTTCTACCACCATCCAGAATGTTGTCGATATCGGTGAAGAGATCATCTATCAAGCCTTCAGCGTAAGTCTCTATCGACAAGGCTTCGTTAGGGATGAAGTCCTCTATTGCTTCGGAAATAATTAGATGGGTGCTGGCTTCTGGTATCATAGACATCTTCTTTGTGGCTGCTAGGACGGGGAAAGGACACCCCTGTTGCTGGGAAATCAAGTTTTTGAAATCACACTGCTCATCACTCATCTCAGAGGAGATTGATTGATTTAGCAATGGTATTAAATTCTACTGTGATTTGTAAATGATTGATGATGTCACTTCAAAATAACTATGTCATCTATCATACTGATCCCCCACCCTATACTATACTCATCTTCAATTAGTTTTTGTATCTGCCAATAGCGGAAATTGAGGCTGCTCCTTGGTTTTACGGATTTCTAAATAAATTAACAAGGCATTGATATCCGCAGGGTTAACTCCGCCAATGCGGGCTGCTTGACCAATTGTTAAGGGTTTTACTTTCCCTAGCTTTTCTCTAGCTTCTTTGGAAAGGGTATCAATTGCTGCATAATCTAAATTAGCAGGTAAGGGACGATTTGCTTGACGGGCTATTTGCTCAATTTGGTTTTGCTGTCTTGCTAGATAGCCAGAATATTTAATATCAATTTCTGCCCCTTCTTTTTCCGCTTGCTTGAGGCTGATGTTACCTAGTGCGTATCTTTCTAAGTCAACATAGTGTATTCCTGGACGACGCAACAAGTCAGCAAGAGTAATTGAGCCTTTGATTGCTTGTTGGGTGTCTTGGGCGATCGCTCTCCCTATGTCGTCATGTTCTTTTATTCTAGTAGAATGCAGACGTTCTTTTTCTGCAACAATTTGCTCTTGTTTGCTGGTAAACAAATCCCAACGTCTGTCATCAATTAAACCAATTTCCCGCCCCAAGGGTGTCAAGCGTTGATCAGCATTATCGGAACGTAGTAATAAGCGATACTCTGACCTACTTGTGAGCATTCGGTAAGGTTCACGTAAATCTTTGGTACACAAATCATCAACCAAAGTCCCGATGTAACTTTGTTCACGGGGGAAAATAATCATTTCCTCACCCCGCACATATCGCGCTGCATTCACACCCGCTACCAAACCTTGAGCAGCAGCTTCTTCATAACCGGTGGTTCCGTTAATTTGTCCCGCACAGAATAACCCGGCTATCTTCTTCGTCATCAATGTCGGATAACACTGGGTTGCGGGTAAATAATCGTACTCTACAGCATAGGCAGGACGCAACATCACGCAGTTTTCCAGACCCGGAAGACTCCGCAGCATCAGCAATTGCAGATTTTCTGGTAAACCTGTGGAAAAACCTTGGATGTATAATTCTGGTATATCTCGCCCTTCTGGTTCAATAAAGATTTGGTGACTTTCTTTATCAACAAAGCGGACTATCTTATCTTCAATACTGGGACAATAACGGGGTCCTTTTGCTTCTACCCAACCCCCATACACAGGGGACAGGTGCAAATTTTCTTGAATTAAACGATGGGTTTCTTTAGTGGTGCGGGTCATGTAACAGGGTATTTGTTCCCGTTTTACCCATGCTTGGGGGTCAAAACTAAACCAGCGGACTTTTTCATCCCCCGGCTGGATTTCCATTTTACTGTAATCTACAGACCGCTTATCTACCCGTGCAGGTGTGCCGGTTTTTAATCTCCCGGTTTCAAAACCCAAGCGGTTGAGAGTTTCCGTTAAACCAACTGCTGCAAATTCCCCCGCTCGTCCAGCGTCCATAGATTTGTTACCGACCCAAATCTTACCACCTAAAAATGTACCCGTTGTTAAAATTACAGTTTTGCATTCAAACGCTACACCGAAATAAGTCTCAACGCCAATTATTTCATCATTAGCGCCTAAGACTAAATCTGTCACCATACTTTCCCGAATTGTCAAATTTTCTTGATTTTCGACAATTCCTTTCATTACTGCTGCATATTCGCGCTTATCTGTTTGCGCCCGTAATGCCCAAACTGCTGGACCCCGTGAAGAGTTGAGGATACGTTTTTGTAAGTAGGTGCGGTCTGCAACTTTACCAATTTCCCCACCTAAAGCGTCTACTTCATGGGTTAATTGGGATTTAGCGGGTCCACCGACTGCGGGGTTACAAGGTTGCCAAGCGATTTTATCTAGATTAAGGGTTAATAGCAGAGTCCGACAACCGAGGCGGGCAGTAGCTAAAGCTGCTTCGCAACCGGAGTGACCTGCACCGACGACGATTACATCATAAGCGTCTTGGAATTCTATAGCATTGTGCATGGTCATAAGCAGTTAGGAATTTAAATTTAAAAGTTAAAAAAGCTAGTTACAGTAAGTATTTTAGCGTATATTTTGGTTAATTGTCAGAATCAGGATTTCCAGGATTTAAGGATTTACAGGATGTACTTCTGGAATGTTAATATAAAATCCGATAAAATAAGATAATATCTTTTATATGTACAACAAACTGAAATTATGAAAATTAATCAACTAAGCTATTATAACCATGAACTAGAGTGGCAATTAGAACCAATTACTTTTTCTGATTTAACGCTTTTAGTTGGTATTTCAGGTGTAGGAAAAACTCAAATTATCAAATCCATCTTAAATTTTAAAAAATAGCTAATGGTGATTCATTAAATGGTGTGGAATGGGAATTACACTTTAATATAGATGGAAATAATTATAAATGGTCAGGTGAGTTTGAAAATAAAAAAATAGAAAAGTCTTTTTTCCAGGATGAGAATAAAACATTGACTGTAAAAGATAGACCAATTATTATCCGCGAATTTTTATATAAAGATGATGAATTAGTTATTGAAAGAAATAGTAATAAATTTTTATTTAGCAAAAAATAATTACCTAAATTATCACCTTTTGAAAGTGTAATTAAAATATTAAGGGCAGAAGAACTTATTGCACCAGTTGAAAATCATTTGAATAAAGTTATTTTCAATCAATTTACAAATGGATTCAACACAGCCGATCTATATATAGATGAATATTCTTTAAGATCAGTAAGAAATTTACGATTTTATCAAAGACGAAAGACCAGCAATGGGTAATATCGAACTTGTAATTATTATCCAAAATCGTTGTTTAGAAACTTGGTTTTTAGGAAATCGCAAAATATATACAAGAAACCCACATGATAATCCCTTGCTAGAATATACTCGTTATTATGATGTTTCCATAGATTGTCCTGAATTGATGGGACAATATCAAAATTTTAACACTCATGCCCAATTTCATGAGGCGTATTTAAAAGAACTATTTAGAGCGAAAAATATTAATTACTCTAAAAGAAATCCTGGTGATGTAATTAAGTTATTTTACTTAGAACAACTATTGGACAGGATAGAATATGAAAATACTCATCTACCCACTTTCTCTAAATTCATAGAATTTTGTAATATGATTAAATCAAAGTTGTCCTAATAAGTGATTGTTCAATGAAACGCAATTCTAAACTAAAACGCCGCTTCAGAAAAATAACTTTTATTACCATTATTATCTTCCTATTTTTTACCCTAGTTGGTAGCAATGACATCAACTACAATCAACCATTACAAAATTCTGCCACAATAAATAACATTAACACAACACCATCTATACCCTTTATTCCCAATCAACAAGTAGATGAAAAACAGCGTTTTTTAGCCACTGTTACTCATCAAATATCCAATCTTCCCCAACCTAATACCTATGAATATATCTTACTACGTGCCTATGGAGCAGTATTGATAAATCAACAACCTGGAGTTATACTACCACCAAAAGTTATTTTAGACAACGAACAAGAAACACAGGAATTCCAGAGTAATATGCGAGTAACTTTAGTAGAAGGTACTACGGAATGTTTCTTACAAAAAGTAGCAGCAGATGCTTTTAACAAAGCTAGAAATATAGTCAATATTTCTCTAAAATCGGGATATTCTGGTGATTGTACACGCAGTTTTGCTACCAACTTAAGATTTTGGCAAAAATACGCTAATAGTCGAACTTTAGAACAGGTACAACAAGGAAAAGAAACAAAAATTCTCGGTGTCGTTGCACCCCCAGGAACTTCACAACATCTTTGGGGTTTAGCACTTGATTTAAGAGTATCCAATCCTGCACAGAGACAAGCCTTAAATCAAAATGGTTGGTTTCAAACTGTAGAAAATGATCTTCCTCATTGGACTTATCTCGGTTGGGATGAAGGGAGTTTACCGAAATTTGGTTTAAAGGATAAAACTGTTAGGGGTGTTACCTATTGGTTGACACCAATTTAAGAGATTTAAAAGTTAAAAACAAAATATTTCTAGCAATTTAATTACAGTTCTATATAGTAGAATTCTGTAGTTTTAGTAATTTCCTCAAGTCCTTCTAAGTAGTCTTGAATTACATATTTAATCTTATCTAATGCTTCCTGTTCCGTATCACCTACTGTCCAGCATCCAGGTAAAGCAGGACACCAAATAGCATAGACTTTATCTATTTTATTCAACTTCACTTGATAACGCATATCTCAATTATCGCTAGTAGATGTAATTCTATATTATTAATTAAGGTTAAAAGGAATCCCTTGATACTGCACTAGCTGACACTGCTACTAAATCTAGGTAAAAATGTAAAATTAACCGTTATGTATCGTGTGATGATACAAAGTTGCAAATGGAAAAATTAAGGTAATTATTTTCTGAATTGTGGTAAGAGGTTGAAAATAATGATTTATAAAGAACTAGTTGATAATTAACCAGAAGTGCCACTGTCGATAATAATTATTACAATAAAATAGTTATACACCCAAACTTTGGAGTTCTCACAGTGGGTTTATTTGATGATTTAAGCCGGTTTTTAGAAGAGCGTTTAGAAGAATTCTTGCGAAATAACCCCCAGCTGGAGTTAGAAATGCTGTTAGAACAGCTGCGGGAGCAAGAAGAAGATACACTAAAACTGATTGCAGAGTTACAATTACAGGAGAAGCGATCGCAAGACGAAATTCTCTCCACCGCGCAAGAAATACAACGTTGGCATATCCGTGTACAAAAAGCAAAAGCCGCTGGTAGAGAAGATTTAGCCGCTCCAGCGCAAGCAAGGGAAGCCACACTCCTGCGCGAAGGAAATCAAAAATGGGGACAGATGCAGGGTTTAAAGGAACGTATTACCCAATCCCAAGAACTACTACACAAAATCCAACAGCGTCGTCAGGAGGTACAAGCCAAAGCAGCAGAAGCTCAAACAGCACGCGCAAAAGCTCAAACCCAGCAGCGTCTAGAAACCAATGCTTGGCAAACTCCACCTAGTAGTTATTCTAGCAAGTTTGACGACCTAGAAGAACAGTTTCGCCGTTGGGAAACTCAAGATGAGTTAGAACAAATGAAACGGAATCTGGGGAAATAATTCAGCGAAAAGGATGAAATTTAAATGATACAATTTCATCCTTAATCACTCAGGATGCAGAGGGAACAAAATTGAATTCTTGAAAAATTATTTAATTTATAAATGAGAATGTTATTTTATGATAAATTTTAGTTAGTTAGATGTTTACATCTGCTTTTTCTTTTTCCTTTCCGCAGCTATTGAGTATTATTGCTTGAGGATTCCCCAGACGTTTCAAATCATAACTGAGGAATGGAAAATAGTATATTATTGGACATCTTGGCTACCCTGCAAAGGTTATTTGTAGGTTATATTCCCGCCGCTGTTTTGGGTATATTCATCGGCTTTGTCATTGGTATCAATGGTATAGTTTATCAGCTATTTACTCGGTTATTCCAAATCCCAAATAGCATTCCTTCTATAGCATTTTTACCCATTGCTCTGATTCTATTTAAAGAAAACGAAACCGCAGCTATCTTTGTAGTTTTTATTGGTGTCCTGTGGGCAATAATTGTGGAAACAGCCACAGGTATCCAACAATTTCGCAAACAGGATAACAATTTTCGCGTCGCTATCCATTATATATTTAAGGCTCTGAGAATTGGTCTTTGGATAGCCTGGTTTACAGTCATTGCCACAGAAATGCTTGCAGGTTCTAAAGGACTAGGCTTTCTGATATGGAATGGCTATAAAGCCGGTAATTCCAGATACATAATTGATTCCTTACTCTACATTGCTATTATCGGTGTTTTTCTGGATCAATTGCTAGATTTAACCGGATATATTCTCTCACAAATGCTTGTAGAGCAAGGTAAATCTTCTAAAAGTTGATTATTAATTATTTAGGGTTTGCTGAAAAAGTTATCTGTGAGGATAGGGAACAGGGAACAGGGAACAGGGAACAGTTTCAAGTGTCTAGTAGAGATAAATTTTCCTCTCCGTCAGATAAAAATGTACAGTTTTGAAGTTCTTTCCCCAAAAAACTTTGCACTTTTAAAAAATCAAAAAAGCTAAAACTTTTTCCCTGTCATGTTTTGAGATTAATTCAGCAAGCCCTATTTACTCCTGCGAATCGCACCTTGCCACCTCAGAGTTTGTTGTGCAGAACGTCCACCTAAAGAACGTATTGCTACTAATTCAATCTCAACATTTGTACTAGAACTAAGGGCATCACTCGGTATTTTGAGCTTACCTAAAGCCAGGATAAAACGATTATATTCACGAGTTATCAATGTAGCGGGAATTTCCCCTTCATAAAAAGTTTGATAGTCAGAAATACCAGAAAAGTTATCCCTTGCCCGATATTTTACTTTAAACTGAGTATTGATTAAATCAGACCTTCCTGCTAAATCAACTATTTTTAAATTCAGGTCTTGTCCCGCACCAGCAAACTCTGATACTGCTAACCGTGTCACATCTTTTTGAGGAATTGCATAGTTAACTGTAAACTCTGTTAATTTATCCTGAATCTTGGCACTACCATCAACCCACATATCTTCAGGAAAGGCAATTTCTACTTGTTGATTATCATTTAAACTCAGGGTTACATTCTGATCAGCAAAGTTAGCAATAGGCTGTTTTTCTTGCCAAATTAATTTAAAAGTTCCTTCTAAACGCCGATCAAATTCGCGATATTCATCAGCAATAACAGAACCAGCCGCTAATAAAGAAACTGCGCCTTGACGCTGTAGCCATTTATTTTTAGAAAGATTGAATTGTTGATTTATTAATTGAGAAATTGCCACTTTCCGAGTAGGTGCATCATCTACCAATGGTTCTTTACTATTAATAATACTTAAAGTTCCTAAACGTCCGCGTTGACCATCCCGGCCATTACTCCCATCACTTCCATTCCTCCCGTCATAACACCGATAAACTTTATTAGTACACTTATGATCAGGAGTACCAGGAGTTCCTTTGCAGGTTTTTACTTCCCAACTCCTGCGAGGACAGTTACAACCAGCGGTTCCTTGACCACCCCGGCCACCACGTCCACCTTCTCCCCCAATTGCACGGATAAAAATTTTCTTTAAATCTGCCAAATTGCTGTAATAAACTGTGAGAGAACCGCCATTTCCCCCTTCACCACCTTTACCACCAGCACCACCATTACCACCGTCAGAAGCATTAATATCCCTGTTTTCCTTTTCACTGTAGTCTTTACCACATCTGGGACGAGAAGCGTTTTCTCCATCTTCCCCATCTTCACCATTTGTACCCGATAGGTCAAGGTTTACTGGTGAACCATCAGCAGAAATAGTCTGGTTTTGTCCACTGCGGCCATCTCTTCCAGCACGGCCATCACTCCCTCTATCCCCACCCCGGTCATCATATCTTCTGTCTCTATCTCTGTCATAGCGTTCAGCTATTTTATAGTCTCCTTTAGCAGTTTCAGTTGAACAAACATCAACAGCAGCAGCAGGTAAAAAGCTATTAAATAAACAAAAACTCAGTAGGAGTGGTAGTTTCCTCCCAAAACCTTTAAACATGGGGATTAAACCTAAATCTTTAGTTAATATACAATTTTTGACGCTAATTTTCTGGAATTTGCTCCCTAAATATACTTAAGCAAACAAAAAAAGTGGCTCTGTACACAACAGAACCACTCAAGCTTTCATAAAATTAGACTAAATTACCGAGCTTGACCGTGAGCAGCAACCGCATCAATGGGTTTCATCAGGTACAGTCTTAATAATTGCCAACCATGAGAAACATAAATTGGCAGTTTTTGGAAGAATTGCAGGAATTTGGGAGTATTAGAGTTAGAAATTGCGGTCAATTTTTCGTTATTTTTGACACAAACATCTAACCGCTGATAAAACTCTGGATTATCAACATCTAGCATGAGTGGGAAGACTCGTCCTGCTGTTTCGTTGGTCTTCTTAATCACATAAATGTCATATTCACGTGCATCCAAGCCAAGGGAAGCGTAGAAATCCTTACGCTGGATGTCGTTGAGATACATGGTCGCAAACACTGACAATAAGAAGAACCGACTCCATAGTTTAGCCTTCCAATCATTCAGCATTTGGGGCTGCGCTCTCATGATGGCATCAAAGAAGTCACCGTGGCGGTTTTCATCCTGACACCAATTCTCAAAGAAGCGGAAAATTGGGTAAATCCGGTCTTCAGGATGGGATTCTAAATGACGATAAATGGTGATATAACGCCAATAACCAATTTTCTCAGAGAGATAAGTCGCGTAGAAGATGAATTTGGGCTTAAAGAAGGTATAACTGCGGCTCTTGGTCAAAAACCCTAAATCTAGAGACAGATCAAAGTCTGACATTGCCTTGTTCAAAAAGCCAGCATGACGCGCTTCATCCCGTGACATCAGGTTAAAACATTCTGCCAATACAGGGCTTTTATCTTTTAAGCGGCGGCCGAGTTCTTTGTACAGTAAAAAGCCGGAAAACTCCGCTGTACAGGAACGTTCCAGAAATTCAATGAACAATTGGCGAGTTTCCCCATCAATATGATCCCAGGATTGTTCAAATTCGGCATCCCGAACAAAGTGATGGCGGTTGTAGTCAACCCGAAATTCTTCGAGGATGGCCATTAACTCGTCTTCGTTGACGGAGATATCCATCCGCGCCATTTCATCAAAATCTGTTGTGTAAAACCGGGGTGTTAAAAGGGTTTCCCTGGAGGGTACTTTAACCCCAGGACGCATTTCTTCAAAGCCTGGTTTTTTGAGGGAATCTACCATGTCTTGATTGCCATGAATGTTTTTCTTAATTTTGAGTACACCAGACAGCTAAAGCTTATGCTCTCACAAGGTGCAATTGAGGACAATAATTACATTTGTATGAAATCCAGTGTACCAAGGTGTTGGCGGGAAAAAGGCAAAAAAAGGCAAAAAAAACGTTAAGAGTTGCAACAAATCTTTGGTGCTTACGGAATCACAAGTTGAAAATTGGTAGTCAGCTAAGATTATCAATCCCACACTTAACGTTAAATGTTGAAGTAAGATGGGTACTAATTAGCTTAAATGAAAAAAAGAAATATATAATATAACACACAGATTACAAAGAATTATGAATACACAAAACAAGCCCACTAAAGACCGTCTTGTTGCTTCTTATATATTGTGTGTCGCTGGTTTCTTGGGTATTGGCGGCTTGCACCGCTTATACAATGGCAAGATAGGAACTGGTTTATTATGGTTTTGTACTTTCGGGTTATTTTACATAGGCCAGTTTGTAGATTTATTGCTGATTCCGGGAATGGTGGACGAATATGAACAAAATTTACGCCTAAAAGCAGGTTTATCACCTTTGGGTTTACCACTCAATCAACCCGTTGTCAATTCTCAAGTTTACCGCCCCACGGGCAACCAACTAATGGTTCAATTGCTGGAAGCCGCAGAAAGCAAGGGTGGTTATTTAACTGTAACTCAAGGTGTGAAGGCCACTGGTGCAGGTTTTGCAGAAGTGGAAAAGGTGCTAAAAGAAATGATGAAATCAGGTTATGTGCGAATAGACAACGACCCCATCACTGGAGCCGTTACCTACCATTTTCATGAGTTGTAGCAACAAAAGGCACTTGTACGAAACCAATGACCAATTACTAGTTTCTACCCAGCCATTTTTGACCGTTTAAACGGTAAACTAGGCGCGATACCAGCAAATCAAGGGTAATTTTGCGCTCATCTATTAAGAACGACTCCAGGGTGCTGGGTTTTTTGCCTTCATTACAGGAAAATCCCTTTTGGCCTTGAATATCTGCATCGGGGAAATAGACATTAAACTGGCGCTGTCCGTTTTGCCAACTGCCAATAATTTGCCAGCATTCTTCGGCTGAGTTAAAACCAACAAGGGGATACTTCTGCTTGGCAAAAGTCAACTGTACATCTGGAACTCCTTCCTGAGCGATCGCTTTTTGCAAAGCTGGTAAATATTCTTGCTGGATAAACTCTTCAAACGGTTTATCTTCCACAGCAGGAGGTTTTTCTTTCTTGGCCGCAGGTTTAGCAGCAGCAGCTGGTTTTTCTTGAGCAGGTGCAGCAGCATTGGGGTTAACTGCTGGGTTTGCGGCTTTGGGGTCTGGTGTGTTAGCTGTAGGTAGGCTTGACGCTACTGGTTCGTCGCGGCTAGGAGCGTTTTCTTCAGCAACACTGGGAGCCTGTTGATCAACAGTGCTGGGAGCCACTTCTCCCGCTTGATTATGATTGGTTTCTTCTGCCATTGCTCAGGTCAATCCTTTATCTAGCTGTTTGAGCGAGTCGCTCACCTTGGGATAGTCAGTCATTTTCATTTTGACATACCAGCGCCGAGCTATTCGTTTTGAAAATTTTCACTTTTACCGAAATTTTACTCAAATAATAAATAATATAGTTACTCCGGCTTGATTACTAAATATACTTGTGTAGGCAGGCAAGAGGCAAAAGGCAAGAGTCTAATGAGGTTTGTGTGGCTACGCCACGCAAGCTATCAAAAATCAGTTTAATCTGAATCTCGATTTTATAGAAATTTAAGAATAATTAAGCTCAAACATACGCAGACAACAAGGAATAAATCAGCATTTTTCGGAACTGTTGCATATCTGTTATTATCAATTCTATTCGAGTCAGACAGAAATTATTCTAGGACAGAAAAATGGGTAAGAAATATGATGTTTATGGTGTGGGTAATGCCTTGGTAGATATAGAATATGAAGTATCTCCAGAGTTACTAGAAAAGTTAAACATTGAGAAAGGTGTAATGACACTTCTAGATGAAGAAAGTCAGAATCATATTTTAGAAAATCTCAAAAATCTTCATTGTCATAAGAGTTGTGGAGGTTCAGCAGCAAACACAATAGTGGCTATTAGTCAACTAGGAGGAAAAACTTTTTATTCCTGTAAAGTAGCTAATGATGAATTTGGAGACTTTTACATTCAAGATTTACTCACTTGTCAGGTAGACACAAACTTAGAAAATGGCCATCGCCAATCAGGAATTACAGGTAAATGTTTGGTGTTAGTAACTCCTGATGCTGATCGTACCATGAATACATTTTTGGGAATTACTGGAGAATTTTCTCCTCAAGAATTAGTACCAGAAGCGATCGCAGATTCAGAATATTTATATCTCGAAGGCTATTTAGTCACATCTCCCACCGGAAAAGAAGCAGCCATCAAAGCTAGAGAAATAGCTCAAAATACGGGAGTAAAAACCACCATGTCTCTGTCTGATTACAACATGGTGAAATTTTTTAAAGATGGTTTATTAGACATGATCGGAACTGGCTTAGATTTCATTTTTGCTAACGAAAGTGAAGCATTAGGTCTAGCAGAAACAGAAGATTTTCAGGTAGCTGTAGACAAATTAAAAATTCTGAGTAATAGATTTGCTATTACTCGCGGTTCCAAGGGTTCTGTAGTATTTGACGGTGAAAAATTAATTGAAATTGCTGCACCTCAAGTCAAAGCTGTAGATACAGTGGGTGCAGGAGATATGTATGCAGGAGCTTTCCTTTATGGAATTACCCACGGTATGAGCTATGAAGCAGCCGGAAAATTAGCATCCACCGCAGCTTCTAAGGTTGTTACATCCTACGGTCCAAGATTAAAAACTGAAGAGTTAAAGGCATTACTTACAGCTTAGTAGAAAACAAGAGGATGGGGAAATTTAATGTTGGATCGCTTCTTTCCAGATCCTAATCTCCCTCTCCCCTTGCTGTTTTAATGATTAGTCAGGACTTACGCAACTAACATATTAGTAAGGTGCGTCACACTCGATAATTCGGTAACAATCACAGATTTTCAATATCTGAGGAACCTTACAAGAGACATTGAGTTTGACATTTGCGTAAGTCCTAATTAGTAATAAATAATATGACTACTGATCTTAACCACCTGCTACAGCTGGAACAATGCTAACTTCATCACCATCTTTCAATGCTGTTTCTGTGCCTTCTAAAAAGCGGATGTCCTCGCTATTAACGTATAAGTTTAAGAAGCGTCTTGGTTTGCCCTCCTCATCACATAAACGCGATTTAATACCTGGACAAGCTTGCTCTAAAGAATCGAATAACTCAGAAATGTTGTTACCACTACATTCTAGAGTAGGTTGGTTATTTGTAAATTTTTGCAGAGCAGTGGGAACTAAAACTGTGACGGCCATAGTCTAAAGATTAATTTTTAGTTTTCAGTTGAGAGTTGGTAGGGCTTTAGCAATGCTCATTGGAGTCAACTTAACGTAAAAGCCTTGTAAAAAGAGGATTTCACTCTTCTCGTTCTCCTCGTTCCCATACTCTGTATGGGAATGAATTCTAGAAGGCTCTGCCTTCTATTAAAGCAGAGGCAGAGCCTCTGTAATGGCATTCCCAGCCAGAGACTGGGAACGAGATAACGAGATACGAGATATGGTAAGGATTTGAACTTAAGTTGACACCTGTGAGCAATGCTAAACCCCTACAGTCAGTGGTTAATTTTTAATTTACCAATGACATCGACTAAACAAGAACTTGTTGCCATTCTAGGCGATCAAGTGTGCGGGATCTTTCTAGCGCCCTTTCAAAACTATCGAGTTTAGCATCAATAGTCAAAGGTTCGCCAACGTAACCTTGAATTGCTTCTTGGGTTTTCAAACCATTACCGGTGATGTAAACCACTGTGGTTTCATCTGGATCAATTTTGCCAGCTTCTACTAATTTTTTCAGAACTGCAACGGTTGTACCACCTGCGGTTTCAGTGAAAATACCTTCAGTTTCTGCTAGAAGTTTGATTCCTTCGATAATTTCTGCATCATTGACAGATTCAATATTACCGTTGGTTTTTTTAGCAATTTCCACAGCATAAAGCCCATCTGCCGGGTTGCCAATAGCGATAGATTTAGCAATTGTATTTGGTTTGACTGGTTTAATAAAATCCCGGTTTTCTCTGAATGCTTCAGCGATGGGAGAACAGCCTTCAGCTTGAGCGCCGCTGAAACGGACTTTTTTACCTTCCACTAAACCAACTTCTGTAAATTCTTGAAACCCTTTATAAATCTTGGTGAACAGAGAGCCAGAAGCTAGAGGTGCAACTATATGATCAGGTAGTTCCCAGCCTAGCTGTTCAGCTACTTCAAAGCCTAGTGTTTTAGAACCTTCGGAGTAATAAGGACGAAGATTAATATTGACAAAACCCCAACCGTGTGTATTCGCAACTTCTGAGCAAAGACGGTTAACTTGATCGTAATTGCCTTTTACAGCCATCAGGGTTGGACTGTAGATTAAGCTCCCCAGGATTTTACCTGCTTCTAAGTCTGCGGGAATGAATACACAACAATCTAAACCAGCATGAGCAGCGATCGCAGCGGTTGAATTTGCCAAGTTGCCAGTACTAGCACAGGAAACTGTAGTAAAACCTAATTCTCTCGCTCTGCTGAGTGCCACAGACACTACCCGATCCTTAAAGCTCAGGGTGGGCATATTGACGGCATCATTTTTAATATAAAGTTTATTTAAACCCAGACGACGGGCAAGACGGTGGGAACGCACCAGGGGAGTCATCCCCGTTCCTACATCTATATAATTTTCGGTAGCAACGGGTAAAAAGTGACGGTAACGCCAAATTGAGTTGGGGCCAGCTTCAATAGTTTCTCGACTTACAGACTGACGCAAAACATCATAGTCATACTTTACTTCCAATGGACCGAAGCATAACTCACAAACATGACTGGCTTTTAGTTCGTATTCCGCGCCACATTCTTTACACTTCAATGCTTTCAATATAGAAGTGTTGGCTTTATTTAGGTTTGCGTTCGCGCAGCGTGCCGCAGGTTTTGCCTGAGTCATAAACTAGCTTTCCCCGTATATCCGTCAACTTTGGATTACTCTAGCACGATCAAAAATACACGTCAAACATACCCGACTATTTTTGTCGGATATTGGAGAATGGGGACTGGGGACTAGGAAAAGAATGTTCTCCTCTGCACCTCTGCTCCCCTGCACCCTACCTCCTCAACCACCGCTAACGGGTGGAATGAGTACGACTTCATCGCCGTTTTTTAGAGGTGTGTCTGGTTCGACAAAGATCAGATTAATGCCAAAGCGGGTAACATCACGCCATTTGCCCAGTTGTGGATGTTCGGAGATGAAGCGATCGCACACCGCTTTTACTGGTGTACCATGAGGAAATTCCAGCATTAGTTCCGTAAGACCATAAGCCTCTTGATAGGCAGCGAACAATTTAACGGTTACAGTGATTGCAGATTGAGACATACAATAATTTTTCTCACACCCTGGTTTACTGAGTTATTAAAAGAAGTGGAATGCAAGCCGAATTTAACTTTTTTCAGCACTGGTATCCTCTCTCACCTATTGAAGACCTTGATCCACAGCGTCCAGTTCCCGTAACTTTATTAGGAATTAGACTAGTGATCTGGAAGCCTAGATCATCTGAGAATTACCGGGTATTTTTAGATCAGTGTCCTCACCGTCTAGCACCCTTAAGCGAGGGTCGTGTTGACGATAAGACAGGGAATTTGATGTGTAGTTATCATGGTTGGCAATTTGATGACCAAGGTATCTGTACTCATATTCCCCAAGCTGAAAATCCTGAACTTGTCGCTAAAAATCAACAAAATTTCTGTGTCCTTTCTCTACCAGTGCGGGAAGCAAATGATTTGCTTTGGGTCTGGCCTGATGCTAAAACAGCAGAACAAGCCGCAACTACACCCCTACCTTTATCACCACAAATAGATGCTAACAAAGGTTTTGTCTGGTCTTCCTATGTGCGTGATTTAGAATACGATTGGCAAACATTAATAGAAAATGTAGCAGATCCCAGTCATGTTCCTTTTTCTCATCATGGGGTACAAGGTAAGAGAGAGAATGCACAACCTATACCTATCAATATCAGTAAATCAACTCCAGTTTTAATTGAAGCAAATACGTCTGGGCGTTTTCCAACTACAATTACCTTTGAACCACCCTGTCGCTTGGAATATGCAATTAGTATTCCCAATTCAGATAAACAACTGGGATTAATCACTTATTGTATTCCTGTGTCTCCAGGTAAATGTAGAATAGTTGCTCAATTTCCCCGCAACTTTGCTAAAACACTTCATGGTTTTACACCCCGTTGGTGGTCACATATCAGAACTAGGAATCTAGTTCTTGATGGAGATATGATGTTGCTAAATCAGCAAGAACATTTACTTCAGCAAAAACAATTAAAAGAAAGCTGGAAAACTGCCTATAAACTACCTACAAGCGCGGATCGTTTGGTAATTGAGTTTCGGACTTGGTTTGATAAATATTGTCAAGGTCAGCTACCTTGGAATGAGGTAGGAATTAGTCATCCAGAAACCAAAATCAATGATAATCGTCTCGTCATGTTGGATCGTTACAAACAACATACCCAGCATTGTAGTAGTTGTCGTAATGCTCTGAAAAATTTCCAACGTTTGCAAATTGCTCTTTTGTCCTATTTTGTGATTGCTGTATCTGGGGTTGCTGTCCTTCCTGATAATTTGCGTATTCAGATAGGCTTACCATTAATAATTACAGCACTTTTAGGAATGGGAATTTATTCTTGGTTGAAACTTTGGCTGATTCCTAAATTTTACTTTGTCGATTATATTCATGCTCAGAAATAAGGTATTAATTAGCAGAAAATTGCAGATTTAGTTCTTGGAATGGTTCAGATGCTGCGTCTAATGTTAAATTACCAGCTGATTTACCATTAATTTCTAGTTGATAATTTCCTTGGGGTAAAGTTTCTAAATAATAAACTCCAGCACCATTAGTAACAGAAAAACGCCTAATTCCCTGGGTTGTTTCTATGGCTTCTACTCTCGCACCTGCAACAGCATTACCTTGGGCATCAGTGACAACTCCTGATACTGTGTAGGAGAGAATCAGCGGAATCATCACAGGAGTATAACTACCAGGAATGACATCTACTGCTAATGCTTCAATTGTAGCTTGCCAGTCGGGGGGAAATCCTGCGGGGTCAAGGTCTAAACGGTATTTTCCTGGTGCAAGACGTAATAAAATCCTATCGCTCCGAATATCTGGTAAAAAAGATTTAATGGCACGATTATTAACTATTACCAGTGTTTCCGCATCTTTAGTATAAAATTCTTCCCCACTATCTCGTTTACCATTATTATTTTTATCAAAAAAAGGTTGAATTAATAAACCTCCTTGACTGCGGAAGTATTCAGAACGTCTATCACCGGGTTTAATACCTCGTTGTAAACTGAGACTAGATACTAAATCTAAACTAAAAGTTGATTGATCAGAAGTTACTGATACACCTTGATAACGTCCACGCAATGATAAACCTGGTAAAATTGTTGTCCCTAAAGAAGCAATAATTCCATCACCTTGAGAACCAAGTCCATAACCTAATTGAAATTCCCAAAGATAATTACCATCATTTGCTCTTTCCCCAGAACGATAACGCCAACCAACATTTAACAACTTATCACTACGATTTTGACTGTTGGTTTCATAACTTAATAATAACGAGTTCCCTGAATCAAACCACTTGTTTTGTGATACTTTATAAGTAAATTCTGATAAAGTACCAATTTCATTTCCGCGCTGTGTTAGTTCTAATTGACCGAGACGTTGTAGCAAATTCCAGCGTATGCGATCTTTACTATCAAAGCTAACACGACCAAAGGTAGAAAAATTCTTACCACTGTAGTTCATTTGCAATCCCCCAGATGTAGCATCACGGGAATCATTCAAAGCGAATAAACTCAAATTGGGCAATATTTGCCAATTCATTTGAGAACGTTGAGAAAAGCGATCGCTATTAAATGTTAGATTCAAACTAGAAAATGGTTCATAGCGAATATCTGCATTGACATTTCCATCCTCGCCTGAAAGTGCAAACAATGCTACTTGTACAGGTATATTAGTGGGACGATAGAATAATTCTGCCAAAGCTTTGGGAGAGTCTTCATACACCCCACCTAAACCAACGGTTAAACTTTCTGATAACCCCCAACGACCAGCAATTCCCCCCTGAAAATCAGAAAAGTTTCCTAACAAACTTCCGTTTCCTGAAGATTCTCTTTTCATTCCAGCGGAAGCGATAAACGCCGAAGTACCTGCGGGTATTTGTCCCAGCACATTCGTAAAACTGGCTGCTTGGATTTCTGGTTGGGCGGTTAATCTTCCTTGAGGATATAATAAAACTCGATAATTATTACTACCAAATTGATTATTATTTTTAATATTTTCAAAGCGATAAATACCAGAAGAATCAACTAAAATTTCCGCAATTACTCTATCACCAAAACCCTGTACTAACCGCGCTAACGTACCTGGTTCAGCTTTACCTGCTATGGTACGTCCAATTGCAGAAGCTTGTAACCGTTGACGAGCATCTACCAAACCACCACCAAAAGTTTGAGGAGGTATAAAACCTTGTCTGTTAATGTAGGTAAAACCCCAAAAATCTCCCTGACTTTGCCAAAAACTGCGCTGAGAACCAACAAAATAATCTGTTGAATTAGACGGTCTAAAAAATTGCGCGTCTGAGATATTCCAAGTTTGTTGATCAGTTAAATCTCTTTGATTTGTCCGTAAAAACCAAGAACCACCAAAAGCACTACCAACAGTTATTAACTCACCCCTGTAATTAGTTAATTGTCTATCACTACCACTAATATTTACTTTTTGTTCTATTGCTGATATATTAATATTTTCATTTTTGATTCTTGGTAAACCTTCTAAGAAAATTAAATTTTCAACTTCTGCTAAATTTTCAGTCGATTTATTTTCCCAAGGAACATCTAAAATAATCGCATATTCATTAATATTAAATTCAGCTTTTACCCCAAATATAGATTGTAAATCTTCAATTGTTAGCACTAATCCTAATTCTGCATCAGTTCTAAATTTTTTCAGATCTATGCGTGTGACTAACCCAGGTGATTTAACTTCTAATTGACCATCTTCTAAGGTAGTAACATTTAATTTTAAAGCTTCAATAACAGCATCATAAGGTAATAGCCAATGGGCAAAATCAACCGCTTCTGCACCATCTTCTTTACCTCGCACCAAAAACCCAGATTTAACCGTGCGTTTACCGACATTTAAACCCACAGGAAAAACTACAAATTCTGTGATATTATCAGCTTTTTTATCAGGTGATTGAGTTGTTTCTGAATTAGGGGTGACAGGGCTATCTGCTTGCGCTGGTATTGTAATAATTTGGCAAATAATTGGGATAGCAGCAAACAGACAAATACTTATTTTATGCCATAGATGCTGTTGCATATTCTGTGATTATATCAACTCAAATTTGTTAATTCCTGATAAATCAGGACTGACGCAGAAGTTACGGAAGAATGAACCACGTTCTGCGTTCGCGTAGCGGTGCGTAGCACTCAGCAGTTCCCGCAGGGTAGGACACAAAGGACACGAAGGTAAGAGGGTTTGAGAGATATTTTTTTTACTTTGAAGATGCACATAATTAAGACAGGTTCAAACTATTGCTATATCTGAATTTTAAGATTTTCAATTCTGTGCAAGCTCAATGAAAATTGATATAAGTCCTATAAATATATTTCTTCTGACTCCTGACTCCTCAATTTTTACTTATCTTCTATTTACTGGTGGAGTTAGTCTATTCTCGGAGCTAGGTGTGATAGTAGGTATAGTAATATTTACATTAAATGGCAACTTACTGGCATTTTTATCATCTCCCCAGATTAAATCACCACTTAGTTGATATTCTCCAGGAGTTGGCACAGGATCATCTTTACTGGGATATTTTAATAATAAATTCCGCTCGCTATCTGCCACCACAGAAGCAGGATCTAATTTTCCAGTTTTAATAACGCTTTCTCCACGTTTTAAAGTCCAATTTACCCCAGGACGTGCAGTAGCTTGACCACTATTAGTAACGAGGAGTTGAATTTGTTTTTGTTCTTGATTAAAACTTGCACCAGATGCAGTTAGTTTAGGGGAAAGATTGCCTTTTCTCACATAGAAAGTTACACCAATTCGCGCCACTAAAGCTACACTATTACCCTCACTATTTTTAGTCTCATTCAGACTTTCATTAAAAATTACTGCTCGATATTCCCCATCTGGTAAATTAGGAGCTAACCGACTAATTAACCTGACTCTGCGACTTTCTCCCGGTTTGATAGTTAATTCACGGGGGGAAAATTGCAGATATTTTGTTAAATCAGTGGGAGTAGATGATAAAACCTCAAACCCAGCATCACGACTATAGGTAAAAGGTTCAGCGTAGACACGCACACGAGTAGGAACATTACTGGTATTTGTAACCGTAATCATTGCTTGCGCCTGTCCCCTTTCAGCTTTGGATTCAATAATTAGGGGAGAAACGCTAACTTGTGCTGTAGCTGAACTGGGAAATAAAGATAGTGCAGATAACGTTAAGGTGACAGCAGCTTGAGAAAGCCAAGATTTATAAAGCATATTGATTGTAGGGAAAGGTAAATCTCATGCAGTTTTTTTCAAGGTATAATAGTTATACTCACCTTGTAACCGTAAGTTCCTTCCTCTAGAGGGCTGCCCTTGTCTACATACATATCAACCATCAAGAGGGTGTTAGTACCATCAGACGGAAGTGCTAAAGGAGAAGAACCAAGATCGGAATTTGTGGTAGTGTTTAAAGCCGATGAGTAAACTCCCGCCCAAGACTTCACAGGTGTGAAAGCAAGTCCAACAGTTTGTATAGGTTGAGAGACAATTAAGCTTGCAGGTTGATTACAGTTAGCATATACTTCACCAAGATCAAGCGTTTTAAAAGCTGATGGAGCAAGCAGTTCACCTGATAATGTCAAAACACCTGGAGTCACTAAACCTAGAGTACAAGAACCACCTACTGTTCCACTAAAAGGAACGTCAATACTTTGAGCCATTGTCTTGAGAGTTATAACAACGCTACATACAAACTGTATCAATGCAGCTGCTAACAAATAACCATAAATCATTTAATATTCCTATAACGGTAGATATATCACTCTCTGAGCGATGATAAAACACCCTGCCGCTTACAGATTAAACCCATAGCGGCAAGATATTTAGCAACTATTCTGATTAACTAGATAGTTTCCAGATAGTTGTTAAAAGGGTGTAATGCTCACTGTGGTTACATAACTGTAGTTACCAGGTGTGAGAGGAATACCACCTTTATCAACGTACATATCTACAGAAAAAGTTGTAGGTCCACCGGGAGGAATAGAATGGGAACTGGAAGTTCCGCCAGAGTTTGCGTTGGAAGATCCATAAGGTGAATTAACAAAACTGCCAGAAAACATAGGTATGAATCCAGGTCCTCCAGTCTGTACTGGCACAGATGTACTCACCAGAGCTTGTTGGTTACAACTAACGGAAAATTGACCGAATGATCCTCCTGGTAACATTGCTGCCAGACTTGTTGGATTGTTTGGGCTGTTCGTTCCCAGTAAACCAGGAGTAACCTGACCAACGTTGCAAACACCACCCACACTGCCGGTAAAAGGAACATCAACACTTTGAGCCATTGCTTTGGGTACAATAGCAGCACTACCCGCGATTATCAAAGCAGCAGTTAATAAAGAACGACGAATCATAAGATACATCCTTGGGTAAAAAGTAGACTGACACCGAGGCACAAAAAAATAGGAACAGAAACAAAAATTAAAAAAAATTATGGAGTAATCGTTAAAGTGACTGTGTAAGTATAATCTCCAGCTAAAAATGCCGTGGGACGTTCTACCAACATACTCACCTCTAAATCGTTTGTCCCCGCAGGTAAAGACCCATTTCCGCCCCCAACATCACTACTAACAGTAGTAGAACCAAATCTGACATACCCTATTTTGATTGTCCCTGGAGGGTCTTGACTAGCCCCAGAAACAAGCACAGGAGCAGAAACGGTAATTGTGGCATTTGTGCTGGTTTGCACCGTCACAGTAGCCGGAGTTTGTGGTTCAAACTTGCTTGGTATACCATTAGAACCACCGACTATTACGGGTTCTAAGGGAGGGAAAATAATCTCGGTAAAGGTGGCCTGGACGGGAACAGTTCCAATAAAAGGAACGTCTACACTTTGAGCTAGGGCAGCGTGTTGAACTGTGAACACACTTGCTAACGCCAGAGTAGAATTTAAGAACAGACGGTAAAACATTACAGACCCGCCTTACTATTCAACGTTGTGCTGTAACACAACATGATTTTAGCCTAACCTGTAAGTTTACACGATAGCCATAGTAATAACACTTAAATAAATCCTCGGTCAAGGTTTGTGTAAAATTACTTAATTATTAAATTTTTGATGAAGAGACAATCAAACTTTAAAATTTAATCCCTAAACGCTCAAAATCTCGCTGGACTTCGTTAAACAGAGCTTTATTATGGGGATCTGTTTTTATAGCCTTTTTAAGATAGATTCTCGCTTTTGGCATTTGTTTTTCATTAATTAGCGCCCTTCCCCAGATTTGATAAGATATGGCTTGCCATTGTCGTACTTCCATATCTCCTGGTAATCTAGCTGCTAAAGCCTCAACTAGAGCGATCGCTTGAGGAAAACGTTTTGCTTGCAGAAACCGTTGCAACTGCTCATAAGTTTTCCATTTTAAGCGTTGTTCTATATCCTCTACTGTCGGTGGATGTGGCATCACTGTCGTTGTTGATGCTGACTGTTGGGGTGTTGCCTCAGTGTAACTACCCACAGAAGTTGATGAAGTAAATGAACTATGTGATTTGGGGGCTATTTCCTCTGGCGGTACTACCGTTTGTAAGAGTTTGTAAGCCTCAGTCAAGGCAATAAATTTTTCTTTAGATTTTTCATCATCTGGGTTGATATCGGGATGATATTGCTGTACCAGTCGGCGGTAAGACGCTTTGATTTCAGCAAAAGAGGCCCCTGATCTTAACCCCAATAAACGGTAGCAATCTCCGATATCCATGTTGCTTTACTCCAATTCAAAATTCAAAATTAAAAATTCAAAATGAAGAATTCCTATTTTTGAATTTTCAACTTTGAATTTTGAATTTATTTTTCCCTTTTTAGATGCGTTCTTCAATCACACGGTCAATTAAACCATATTCTTTGGCTTCTTGAGCAGACATGAAAAAATCACGATCCATGTCTTTTTCAATTTTGGCCAAAGCTTGACCAGTGTTATCAGCATAAATCTGATTTAGCTGACTACGAATTCGCAGAATTTCTCTGGCTTCGATTTCGATATCAGAAGCTTGTCCGCGAGTACCACCAGAAGGTTGGTGAATCATGATCCGGGAGTGAGGTAGAGCCATGCGTTTGCCTTTAGCACCAGCTGTTAACAAGAAAGATCCCATTGAAGCAGCTAAACCAACGCAAATGGTGACAACATCAGATTTGATGTGTTGCATGGTGTCATAAATCGCCAACCCAGATGTCACCATTCCCCCAGGGGAATTGATGTATAAATAAATGTCTTTACCTGGATCATCAGAATCCAAATAAAGCATGACGGCAATAATTTGGTTAGCAATTTCGTCATCTACATCCCGTCCCAAGAAAATAATTCTTTCCCGGTACAGGCGGTCATAAATGCTAATCCAATCTGTATACTGTCCTCCGGGCATCCGGTAAGGAACTTTAGGAACGCCTATAGGCATTTTTACGACTCCAGTTTTAATTAGTTAAGGGAACAGGGAAAAGGGAACAGGGAATAGTAGAAGAAAGGATAAATAAGTTTTGCTTGCTTTCTGTCACCTGTCACCTGTCACCTGTCACCTGCTTAAAGCACACTAGTGGGGAGTGGGGGATTGGCCAGTTCTTCTTTTTCAAACACGCGATCGATCAGACCGTATTCCTTGGCTTGGTAAGGAGTCATGTAGAAGAGACGATCCATATCTTTGGTAATTTTTTCTACCTGCTGACCAGTGGTGTGAGACAGAATATCAACCATTGATACTTTGTTTGCCAAAACTTCTCTAGCCCGAATTTGAATATCCGTTGCTTGGCCTTGGGCGTAGCTTTTGGGCTGATGCAGGATAATGTTGGAGTTGGGCAAGCTAGCACGACAGCCCTTGGTACCAGCACTGAGAAGCATTGCTGCCATACCCATCGCCGAACCGATGCAGATGGTGTGGATGGGGGGCTTGATGTATTTCATGGTGTCATAGATGGCGAAGGCTTCGGTTTCAAAACCGATAGGTTCGCCACTGTAACCAGAAGTGCCAGTTGAGTTGATGTAGATTTTAATTGGCTTTTCGGGGTCGTCGGATTGTAAAAATAGCAATTCGGCGACGATCAATTCCGTGACAGCAGGCACCAGTGGCATACCCAGATAGACAATTCGCTCCTTCAATAGTAGGGAAGGTAGATCTGGCGGCGGTGTCCGGTAGAAGTTATCGCCGTAATAGGGGGCTTGTACAGCCTTGATGGGGGAAATGTCCATAGGAACTGAATCGCCTGAAACTATGCCGTTAACTGTATTACATCCTAGCGCGATGCTTTCATAATTTAGGGTGTGGATTTCTCACTGATGCTCAAGAAAGCTAGGTTGCTAGGATATTTTGAATATTATGCTATGTTTTAGGAAAATCCGACAGAAGCCCCACCCCTGAACCAATATTTATTTGATTATCCCAATTTAATTCAAATAGTTGGTGCGGGCATCTTGCCCGCTAGAATTTTAAAAATTAAATCCAGTCAAGCTTATTTGTCTGAGCATTTGCTAAACTAATTTTTGACAAGACTATATGCGTCCCACCACGGCTTAACATACTGGGTAATTATTTGGTTAAATTCCTGAAGCGTTGGTACGGTGTGTTGGTATAATATAAATTTATTGACACCAATACAGACAAGTGTGATGTATAACTAAATCAATCTGCAACTTTTAAGCTGGCGTTAAGTCTTCAATTAACACTTGATCAAGAGGTACTCGAAAAACTTTCAGAATTGAGATTGTTCCCCCTGGTGTTGTAATGTCGCTGACTGCTTTCAATGTGCAACTTAGGGCTTCTGGTGTCACTTCAACGACATTGTAACCGTGGGTTGTGGAGTTAAAATATTGAATGTGAGGATTACTAGCTGTGAGCATTTGAGTCATCACTTCAATTGGTGGGTTTATCTGCTGGGAACTGGAATTATCAGCCTCTGCGAAGTTAGAAGAAGCCATTGAGCCAACTAGGAACTCCACCCCTATCGGCTCCTCCTGGGGGTCATCAAAGTTCACTTTCTGATACCCAGTGACAAAAGTGTGAAAATCACCAGTAATCGTGACAAAGTTTTTCACGCCAGCCTCTTTGATTGTTTGAAAAATTAGATTCCGTTCAGCCGGATAACCATCCCACTGATCGAAGGACATAAACAAATCTGGAGTTGATTGCCCTAAAAGCTTTGTGGTCAATGCTGATAAATACTTGAGTTGCATGGTCATGACTTCATTTCCCCAGATTTTCCAAGTAGCAGCAGAATCGAGGATTTTATCAAAGAACCACTGACGCTGTGTAGTTCCCAGCATAGTTCTGTGGGGATAATTCCGTTCGGGACAGTCTGGAATCATGTATCGGTTTTGTTTAAGATACCGCTGCTGCTGCTCTTCAAGCTTGTCAGAGGGAGGACCATCTCGATAGAGACGTTCATCCGTCATTACCAGTTCTAATAAGTTGCCAAATTTGAAGGTGCGATAGATTTGCACATCAGCTAGTGGCTCCTGATCAGCCTGGAAATTAATGCTAGTGGGGATGTGTTCAATCCAGGCTTGAGTTGCCCATTGACGCAGATTTGATTTATGAAAGGGAACTTGATCAGGAGTATTGGTCCCAAAGCAATCCCCAGCAAACTCATGGTCATCCCAAATATTGATAAAGGCAAAACGCTCTCGCAGCTTTTGCAAATTGGGATCGCTGTTGTAGGTTTGATAAAGGTATCTATAGTCTTCTAATGTAGTAGCAACTGGTTGACCGCTGGGTAATTGCAGGGAACGAATGCCTCTTTGGAAACTGGTGTCTCCTACACTTTCGTAGATATAATCGCCCAAAAATACTACAAAATCAATGTCCTCTTCTGCCAAAAAGCGATGGGCATTGTAGTAGCCGTTAGTGTAGTCCTGGCAGGAGATATACGCAAAGCGAACTTGGTTGACTTCAGTTTTGACAGCAGGTAGCGTCTGAAAACGACCTGTTCTGCTGGCTATTCCTTGGTAAATGAATCGGTAGTAGTAGGTGGTAGAAGGTTGGAGATGGGGAGAATTGACAACAGCTTTGAGAGTGTAATCTTGTGACGCATCTGTTTGTGAAACACCTTGTAAAGTGATCGCCCCAAAATCAATATCTGTAGAAATCTCAAAACCAACCTGAATCAAACCAGGTTTTGATGAACCTATGCGAGTCCATAGAGTAATCCCCTGCATCTGTGGCTCCCCGGATGCCACACTCTGTGGAAATATAGATGTGGCAGCATTAGTAGATTTGACAGTCAACAACTCTTTGACTTGAGCCTCACTGATTTCTAACTGTTGTGGGAGTTTTTCACCAGGACAGATCACAATACCCATGAAGAGGGAGTTCTTGAGGAAAGTCCGTCTATCCATTTTGTTTAATTAATTAAGTAGAACGGGAGTAATTAATGCTTTTAACTTTTAGTTGGCTGGAGTTACATTAGTTTCTTCTGCTGAAATATTTGCACTAGATTTCTTGTCTGCACCTTTGCCAGTTTTGGCTAAATAAATACCTCCTATAATCACAGTAAAACCCACCAAGTTTAAAAAAGTTAAATTCTCGGAAAAGAGTATCCAAGCCAGAATTGCAGCAATGACTGGATCAAGTAAAAACACTATCAGCACAAAGGTGGAGGAAAAGCTTTTGAGACTGTATACTGTCAACCCATGACCTAAAGCTTCACAAACAATAGCTAGGGAAAATACAATTAACCAGCCTGATAAAGAAGTTGGGAAGAATTGATCTTCATATATCTGTACGAGTGGTAACGTCAATACAGCCCCAACCAAGCAGCGCCACATAAGTACAGTTTCTACTGAAAATTTGCTTCGTAAATATTCTAAAATTAAATAGGTGGTTGCATATAATACCGCACACCCAAGAGCAGCAAAGTCACCAAGAAGACCGTTATTAGAGACTAAGAAGTCATCAAATCCTAAGACTGCTGCTCCTAGTATTGCCAGAAGCATTCCGAACAGAAATTTTCGGTCAAAAAGCTGTTTGAATAACAACCAGCCTCCTAATGTAGTAAATACTGGGCTTAAACCACCCAACACATTAGCATTAGCGATACTGGTTTGAGTCAGAGACCAAGTCCAAAGGAGGCGACCTAACATATAAGCTAGAGATGCTCCTAGTAAAAGTGCATAATCGCGAATTTGGTAACGTTGCTGTGGTATGACTGGTTCTTCTGATAATTGAGTGCGTAATTGATAAATCCCATTCCACAACGCAAATACGACAGCGGCTATCCAAGAGCGATTGAATAGTGTTACATTTATACTCATTTCGCTCAGGGAAAATTTGACTAAGATTCCTGTTATTGATAAAGCGAATAAAGCGATAATCAACAAGAGAAATGGAATAATTTCTACTGATAATGTTGTCGGTTTTTTCTCGTTCTCTAATACTTCTTGATTGTTCGTTGTCATTTAGGTTTTGCTCAATATAAGGAATTATTGACGAGTAATATAAGCTGTTTTATATTCAACTTGCATATTACCTAGAATTATAACTATTGTCAGGTAGGCGGTCTGAAAATTAAAAGTTTATCAGCTTCATAAAGATAGTTAGAAATGCCTAATTTAGACTAATTCACCGTCTTCTGTCAGTAATCCCTCTGCTATTAATAACTCATCTAGACCATCAATCAACGTATTAATTTGGCGGTTTAGGAGTATGGAAGAAGAATTAGAGGCAGTCGCAACCTGTAAGTTTTGAAAGTGTTCTGCAAGATTTTTTGGATACTTTCTGCACAGCTTTTTCACATACTCTAGCAAACGTTTTTCCCCCGGATGAGGAACATAATTAACAGCAAAAACAATATCGAAATAACTTGCTAATAAAGCAGTGATTCGATGGTTAATACTGATCCAGTCTTGGCGTTCAACTGCTAACTCTATCTGATGACAGTATGATGAAATATTTTTTCGTAAAATAGGATAGTTTTTAGCAATGATTGCTTTTCTCAAGGCATTGGGGTAGGGTTGTTTAGCAACAGAGAGTAGATGCTCAAACCACCCGGTTCTATCAAATAAGATTTGAGAATGCAAAACATTAAACAAAAAACAAGTTGTATATCCTATATTGGGCTGATGTTTGACTAAAATTGAATTTAGCTGCTCTTCAATCCAATTCGGGTTTCGATACATAATATCTACACCGCATCCTGATTGTCTATCTATCCACTCGTCACCAGTTTCCCAAAACTGGTTGTTAATTTCAAAACGCGAGGCAAATTGTTGAGCAATTGCAGATCTAATTTCGACGGAAATTTCCTCTGAGATATAAATATAAAAATCTAAATCAGATAATTCATCTGCAACTAAAGCAGTTTGAGAACCTGCTAAGACAATGGCTAATACTTGAGGTAAACTACTAAATTCAGCAGCTATTGTTTGAGCCAAAGGGGGAATTTCAAACGTAGTAGAATGGTTATTTTCCGCTGCTAAATAATTTTCATCTGACATTGTGTATGCTTCTCCTGGTGCTGCAATAATGTTTGAACCTATATTTAAAATTTAGTTGTACCAATATCATGTGCCACAATCATAACTCTTGAGCAAAATCAATTACCAACGCTCTGCAATCTGGTTGTTGAGAGATATCAACCGCATCAGTTGTCAATTTGGAGAATGGGACGTAATGTGTGATGATCGGACCGAGATCAATTTGTTTTGTACAAATCAGATCCAGCGCCCTGCGGAAGTGATCAGGATTATATCGATAGCTGCCATAAATCTTCAGCGAACGGTAATGAATCAAATTGGGATCACCTGTAAACTTTGTTCCGGGTGGTGTTCCCCCAAAACCAACTGCCGTACCACCGCAGCGTAGTAGCGTCATTGACTGTTCATAAGTTTCACTAGAACCAACTGCTTCAATCACTACATCAGCACCATAGCCGTGAGTCTCTTGCATCACTACGTCTCTTAGAGACTCATGCTTGACATTAACAGTGCGGAATGCTCCCAAAGCTAATCCCTGTTGTAGGGAATCATCATGTTTGCCAGCAAAAATAATCTTGGCGGCATTTTGGAGTCGGGCTAGTTGCACAAATGTCAACCCCACACTTCCATCTCCAACGATAACGACACAATCCGAAGCGGCAATATTGGACAAGTCCATAGCTTGCAATATGCAGGCCAGTGTTTCGGCATAAGCGCCTTCTTCATAGGCAATCTCTGGAGGCAGTTCCAAGATCCCATCCACCAGGGTAGCGGGAACGCTCACATACTCAGCCATACCGCCTGATGCTAAAGTTGTCGGATTGAGACAATGCCCCCATTCTCTTAGCTGACAATAGAAGCATTCCCCACAAGGACGCTCTGGATTAATTGTCACGCGCATTCCTGCTTTGATGCTAGTGACATCAGCCCCCACAGCTACAACATCTCCGGCCAGCATCCGCCCAAAAATTTCCGGTGGCTGGTGTTTGGGATGACCGACTAAGACAGCACGCACGTGCATGGCAGAAAAGAAACACTTTTGGACTTTGATGAGAACTTCCCCAGGATTGAGATCAGGTAGGTTCACTTGTTCCCATCGAAAATTCTCACGTCCTGGGCCGTACCAGACCGCCGCTTGCATGGTTAGCATGACTTTCCTGTGATTTTTGCTTGCATTTGCTTGACTCCAACAGATTCAGGTGAGAAACTCCTTCAGCCATGACTCGTTGATCTGTGCCAGTGAATCGAGGGTGACATCTGCGATCGCAAATCGGGGATCTTTTCTGTCTTCTACTGCTGGCACAGCAATACATCGCATGGAAGCGGCCTTAGCACTGACGATGCCGCGAATTGAGTCTTCAAACGCCACACACTTTTGCGGTTGCACACCAAGGCGATGGGCAGTTGTCAGATACACCGCCGGGTGGGGTTTACCAAATTCCTCTGTTTGTGCAGAACTGACAACATCGAATACATCTTGCAAACCTAGTCTATTTAGCACTGCCTCAATCAGAAGGATGGGTGATGAGGTCGCCAATGCCAAAGGCAAGTGCATCTGCTGGCATAATTGTATAATTTCAACTGCACCAGGCATGGGCTGTCCGGTGGTTGCCACAAGTTCGCTGACACGATGAACAATCCTTTCCGCTACCTCAGACTGACTTACCGCTGTCCAAGGAAATTTGGCATACCAATAGCTGACTACCTCATCAACACGCAATCCCATTGTTTGATTGCACATACTGAGTTGCAATGGTACTCCCAATTCATTTAACACCTCTACTTCGGCGTTGCACCAAAAAGGCTCGCTGTTAATCAGCAAACCGTCCATATCAAAGATTACCGCTACATCTTGCATGAGAATTTCCTTTAAGCGCCCATATCTACAACAGTACGTGTGCCGGGTTGCGGACTCCAAGATGTCAGTTCATCGGGAAGTTTCTCTAGAGGGATGACTCGGCCTAACAATTGCTCAAAGAATGCTTCATCATTCTGAATGTAATTGATCGCTTTGCCCATAGTCTGCTCTGTAGCACCAGCAAAGGATGTGATGACCGCAATCTCCCGCATAAATAATTCATGTGGGGAAATAGGTAAAGCAATTCCTGCCTTGGGTACACCATAGATACAGACTATACCAGCTTTACGTACCACTTGCAGGGCTGTGGCCAGACCACCTGGTGAACCTGAACACTCAATGACTAAATGTGCTGTATCTTGTTCTGGTTCTTCTACTCGTTCAATCCCCAATTTCACCGCCCAAGGAATTGATGTTTTTGTAATATCGTACAGCTTAATTTCTGCGTCAAAGTTGAGAGAATTAGTTAACAAGTAACTCATTAAAGCTCCTGACATTCCACCGCCAATTACCAAAATTTTTGGTCGTGAAACTGAGAGCAAGTTAGCAGCAGCCAAAATTCTGTTCACACCGCGAACCGCACAACTTAAAGGTTCGATTAGCACTCCCAAGGTGGGATTACCGAAAGCAAAGGGGTGTAAGGAATTTTTGGGGACGCACATCTTCTGGGCGTATCCCCCATGAGAGTTGACACCTAGTTCCTGCAAATTCTGGCAGTGGCTGGTGAGTCCTTCTTGGCAATAGCTACACTGACCGCAGGAAATCTCATTGTTAAGGGCAAAATAACCTGGTTCTTGGGGGAGTTGACAGACAACCTCATGACCCAGAATCAGTTCTTTGTCTAAACCTGCTGCTGTTAGTTGTTGATCTGTCTTACAAACTCCGACGAATCCCACATCTGCAATCACTTCTCCCCCTTGAGTCGGACTCGGTGTAGGGACATCGCGGATTTCTACTTGATTGGGTCCGTATAGGACTGCGGCTTTCATTTGACACCTCCGGTAATTAAATGTGCGTGATTTGAAACCCTTGTAGAGACGTTCCGGCGGAAAGTCTCTACCATATTTTCGGAGAGGTCTATTTGACACCTCCTGATACGACTGTAGAATTAGAAAGCATTGATCCCAGTTTTTTCAATACTTGATCGAGAACATCAATGGTGAGGTCAATTTCTAAATAGGTAATATCTAGGTATGGTGCAAATTTGAGGGTGTTGAGGTCGTATCCTCCAGTTTGCAGGATCATCCGCCAGTTTTTTCCCTGGCTTGTAAAGTCGTTGTCTTGGGCGATCGCTGCTGCCATTTGTGCAGAGTTCTGATATGGTATACCCTGTTCATCGGCAAAAACCATATTCAGCAGCAGTCCTAAACCATCCACACTATAAACAAAGGAATGTCGTGCTTGTAACTGTCGCAGTTTTTCCAGAAAGTAAGCGCCTTTTTCTGGTACTGATGTTTCGTAGTCTTGAGCCATCATGTAACGCCAAGTACCCAAGGCCGCTGCTGTTCCTAAAGGATGATTAGCAAAATTGCTGTGCGCGTGTCCGGGAGTAAACACTTCTGGATTCACTAAATCTTCTCTAGCCCAAACTAGACTGACTGGACTTAAACCGTTAGTAAAAGATTTACTGAGGGTAATAATATCTGGGACAAAACCAAAATGTTCAAAAGCAAATAACTTACCTGTGCGATACATACTGACTTGAATTTCATCGGCAATTACTAAAATGCCTCGTTCTTTAGCCTCTTCAATAAAGCTACGATAAAAATCTTTAGGTGGAATGGTGTAACCTCTGCCTTGACAAGGTTCAACTAAGATTGCACCAATCTCTGTACTGTTAGAACTGGCAATACCATAGTATTCATTAGAAAATGCTTTGTTGATCATGCGAGCGCAATATATTTCACAGGTTTCTCTGTTTTTTTCATAGAAACACTGGGAACAATTGGCAAAGGGAAACATAATTGCTCGGTCTGGAAATTCGTTATAATACTGTCGATAACGATGACTGCTGGAAATAGACAGAGTGCCGAGAGAACGTCCATGATACGCTCCCATCATGACAGCTACTTTATTTTTTCCGGTATTTTTGCGGACAATTTTTAAGGCATCTTCTACAACTAAAGAACCGCCAACATTAAAAGATACGCGACCTTTTACCCCGGTTCTTTGATAAATAGCATCAACTACTTCTTTCGCAATTAATAGTTTTTCCCGATGTAGAAAATCTCCACAAGCTTGTGGAAGTGTAGTCATTTGTTTAAGCAATGCTGATTCAATCTGAGGATTGCGATACCCAAAATTACAACTTGAGTGCCACATCCCTGTATCCAGATAGGTGTTGTTATTCTCATCAAATAATAAACCTCCCTGACAACCACTCACAATAATTGGGTTTTTTTGATAGTGAACTGTATCTCCCCAACTCATATATTCTTGGTCTATGCTGCGAATCTCCTCTTGATTAACTGAGCTTTTGGTGCTGCTATTTTCATTTTTTAAGAAAGTTAATGTTTGCTCTTTTGACTGTAACTCTGTATCGACAGAGGCAAAATCAATAATACTTTCCTTGACTGTGTTATGATTCCAGATTTCCATTATTTAAATACAATGAGTGGTTCAAAGATAAAAACACGAGGAGTGTTCAGTCAATATCAGAAGTTACCCATTATGTGGACATTGCTTTTCCATTGGGCTAACACGTCTATGAAGTTTCTGAGTTAGGGGTTATTAAGAACAAGGATTGTGCCATCACTTATCTGTGATGACCCAACCCATCATCTTCATAAATTAGTGTCCAGAGATACTTCTTTTTGCATACCAAGCTGCTCCCTGCAAAGCTGTATATTGATTGAGAATTACATATACAGGGATAGCTGTTAAAAACTCACGCATCTTGTCTTTATTAACAAAATTTTCCACAAATAAGGGTAGTTGCAGATATTTGAGAATGTTGGGGGCCATGCCGCCACCAAGGTAGATACCCCCTGTGCTGAAATACTTCACAGCAGCATTTCCACATTCGGCGGCTAAAATAGATACGAATAATTCCAGTGCTTGCACACATAACTCGCATTGACCGCCCTGCGCTGCATTATTGATGGCTGCGGCTTTGTCTCCAACCTGCATCTCTTGTTCTAGCCATAAGGGACTAACTCCGCTCCCAGTGTCGCGCAGAAAATCATAAATCTGCACTAAACCTTGACCGCCGAGAATTATTTCATAGCTTACCCGTTTGTATTTTTGTTGGGTATAACGAATCAATTCCCACTGTAATTCATCAAATGGACCAAAGTCGGCGCTACCACCTTCTGTCCCCAGTGCATGCAATCTACCTTCTACATCTATAAGCAAAGCTTCTCCTAAGCTAGTACCAACTGCAACGACAGATCGATTCCCCCCCGGTATTTTGCTACCTACGTTCAATGTTACTAACTCATCATCCCGCAATGTTTCCAACCCATAAGCATTGGCTTCGGCATCGTTAAGCAAAGCAACGGGACTGCCAACTACTTCAGATAGTAAAGTAGCATCAACGACTTCCCAGGGTACATTCGTTAACTTGCATTTACCCTCCCTGACTGGACCAGGTATGCCAAAACAAGCTGTTTTAATACTGTACTTGTGAGTTTCCAGGAATTTGCGAACTATATCCTGGAAACTTTTGTACTCTTGGCTTTTATAAATATGCTGTTCGACGACTTCAAGGTTGTCGTTAAACACTGCCAAGCGGCTATTTGTTGCACCAATATCACCTGCAAGAATCATACTATCTCCTACTTGATGTTAAACCTACCAATGGATATTCTCTAGCAACTTCCCATGCAGTTCTAAAGTTGAGGCGGCAATACATGACTGTTGATTGTTATCACTGAGATCCATTACATAGTGTATTATTAAGTGAATCCCCAAAAGCGTCAGTAATAATAACTCCTGCTTTTTCTGCTAATAACTTTCTGACAACGGTGTTAATGGGATCAGTTTCAAATGTTGAAGTGACATGAACTAATTTTTCAGCTTGCTCTTGAACTGCTTGCAGAACTCCTGAATGACCATATCCTCAAGACAAATTAAAGGTTGCAGATGCACAATCAATATAGCGATTTCCTTCTGCATCGTAAAGATATATCCCTTTACCTTTTACCATCACTGTGTCACTGACATGGTGATAGATTAGTTTATGAATATTTGCTTCTGAATTTAGTATTTGAGACAGGTTTGCTTGAGCGTTATTAACAATTTCAGATTCTAGACTCGATATTTCCTGAAAAGAATGCATAAAAATTTATTACCTTTATTTAATAAATATATGCTTGATCAAGAACAGTTCCATGGTACAAACATCTATAAAAGGTTGATTGTTATTAACATTTCTTGATCTGGCATATAAACAAATTATTTTGCATCACTATGATGGTTTTAACTGTACAGGTGTATTTTGCAAATGTCAAGTTAACAACCATTACATTCAGTAACTATAATTTAAGTTTAATTTCAGCACCATGACAAACTGAAATATTAAAATTCTGGTTCTACCGTACTTGTTATGCTAAATCACAAGTCTAAAAGAGGGAACAGGGTCAAGAAGCAATATTTTGTAATAATGTTCAAAATTATGGCTTGTTTCTTATGTATAGCAAGCTTTCCGAGATTTTTTGGACTTGATGAGAGCATATTAGGTACTGAAGAACCAAAATTCTTAATAATATAATAGGACTTACGCATTGACAGGAAGGAACAAATAAGGGGTATGGGTTTCAGGGATTTAAACCTGGGTTTTTGACAATTTTTTAGCGATCGCTATTGATCTGAATTTCATCCTCCAAAGCCTGAAACAACCTAATTTCGTTCAAACACATGACGGTCAATTTGTACAGTGCGTAAGTCCTATATAATTTTATTATGATAATATAATCATATTATTATTAATGACGAGCATTTTTATGACAGCACAAGCAAAATTTGCCTACGCGGATTAATGTCCCAGATTTCCAGTTTGAGGACAATTTTCATATTTGGGATGTTCCTGTTTTCCGTAGCCCAAATGCTACCTTTTGGAGTTATCTATAAAATAGATATTCTCTTTAGGAAAATCGGCTTATGAAAGTTAATTTGCAGCCTACTCTAAATGATTCTAATTTAGACGCGCATCAGCCAAGCAGTCAACGTCAGTTGGCAATTTCGATTTCGGCGATTGGCGAAACTCTAGATCGCAGTGTGCCATTAAATTTATGCTTAATTCTCGATCATAGTGGTTCGATGAATGGCCGATCGCTGGAAACTGTGAAAAGAGCGGCTTCTTTGCTGGTTGACCGTCTCAGTTCTGAGGATCGGCTGAGTATTGTGGTTTTTGACCACCGTGCTAAGGTCTTGGTTCCTAATCAGGTGATTGCAGATCGAGAATACATTAAACAGCAAATTAATCGTCTTACAGCGGATGGAGGAACTGCTATTGATGAGGGTTTGAGGTTGGGGATTGAGGAGTTAGCTAAGGGCAAAAAAGACACTATTTCTCAAGCATTTCTACTCACAGATGGGGAAAATGAACATGGTGATAACAATCGCTGTTTGAAATTCGCCCAATTAGCAGCCAGTTATAATTTAACTCTCAATAGTTTAGGATTTGGTGACAATTGGAATCAGGATATTTTAGAAAAAATAGCTGATGCGGGGCTGGGGAATTTGTCTCATATTGAACAGCCTGATCAAGCTGTGGATAAGTTCAATCGCTTGTTTACTCGGATGCAAACAGTGGGATTGACTAACGCTTATCTGTTATTTTCACTGATGCCAAATGTGCGTTTGGCGGAACTTAAACCTATTGCTCAAGTTGCCCCGGATACGATTGAGTTACCAGTGCAAGCAGAAGCTGATGGACGCTTGGCTGTACGGCTGGGAGATTTAATGAAAGATGTAGAACGGGTGATTTTGGCTAATATTTATTTGGGACAGTTGCCAGAAGGTAAACAGGCGATCGCTAATGTGCAAGTCCGCTACGATGACCCCGCACTTAACCAGACTGGGTTATTTTCCCTGAATATGCCAGTTTATACGAATGTGGAGCGCATTTACCAACCGAGTTCTCATCCCGAAGTGCAACAGTCGATTTTAGCTTTAGCCAAGTATCGCCAAACCCAGTTAGCCGAAGCGAAATTACAACAGGGTGATCGCGCTGGGGCGGCAACAATGCTACAAACGGCAGCGAAAACGGCTTTGCAAATGGGAGATGCAAGTGCAGCGACAGTGTTGCAAACTTCGGCCACTCGTTTACAAGCTGGGGAAGAGTTATCCGAAAGCGATCGCAAGAAAACCAGGATTGTCTCAAAAACTGTGTTGCAGGATGCTCCTCCTAAATGAAAGTTCAATGAAAGTTCAATTACTATCGGCATTAAATGATACTAACGTTGACGCGGCTCAATTGAGTAACCAGCGTCAGCTAGAAATTTCCATTTCGGCTATTGCCGATGAGCTTGACCCCAGTTTACCCTTGAATTTGTGCCTGATTCTCGATAAAAGCGGTTCTATGCACGGCGAACCGATGAACACGGTGATTCAGGCAGTAGAACAATTATTAGATCAACTCAAGCCTGGCGACCGCATCTCAATTGTGGCTTTTGCGGGTACTTCTGAGGTCATTATCCCTAACCAAATCGTTCAAGACCCGGAAACCATCAAAACCCAGTTGCACAAAAAGCTGAAAGCTGGTGGTGGTACAGTCATTGCTGAAGGTTTATCTTTGGGTATTACAGAATTACTCAAAGGTACAAAAGGCGCTGTTTCCCAAGCATTTCTACTTACAGATGGGCATGGTGATAACGGGTTAAAAATTTGGAAGTGGGAGATTGGACCTAATGACAACAAACGTTGTCTGGAACTTGCACAAAAAGCCACTAGAGTAAATCTCACTCTCAACACTTTCGGTTTTGGCAATGACTGGAACCAAGACCTACTGGAAAAAATTGCCGATGCTGGTGGTGGTACTCTGGCTTATATTGAGAGTCCAAAACAAGCTGTAGACCAATTTAGCCGCTTGTTTAAGCGGATTCAGTCTGTGGGGTTAACTAATGCCCACTTGTTGCTGTCTCTAGTCCCTGGTGTGCGACTAGCAGAACTCAAACCTATTGCTCAAGTTGCCCCTGAAACTATTGAGCTACCAGTGGCAACAGAAGCTAATGGTAGCTTTATTTTTCGCTTGGGAGATTTGATGAGAGGTGCAGAACGGGTAGTTTTGGCAAATATATACTTGGGACAGATGCCAGAAGGCAAACAAGTAATTGGACATATCCAAATCCGATACGATGACCCTGCTATCAACCAAGAAGGGCTGCTTTCTCCCCTGATGCCGATATATGCCAATATTACTCAGACTTACCAACCTGCCCTCAATCCCCAGGTGTTAAAGTCGATTTTGGTATTAGCCAAGTATCGCCAAACTCAGGTTGCAGAGGCAAAATTAGAACAGGGCGATCGCGCTGGTGCTGTTACTATGTTGCAAACAGCTGCGAAAACTGCTTTGCAAATTGGTGATACTGGTGCAGCAACTGTGTTGCAATCTTCCGCTACTCGTCTGCAAGCCGGGGAAGAACTCTCGGAGAGCGATCGCAAGAAAACCAGGATTGTGTCAAAGACTATTTTAAGGGAATAATTTAGTAGGGGTTTAGCAATGCTAGACCCCTCGCTGGTCATTATTGACTATATTTATTTGGCGATAGTTCTTCCTTATCGATTTAAGCATAACAAATTTTCAAGCAGTTGTCAACCCCCAATACTCTTGTTAATGGCGATATTTATTAAAAATAATTCGGAAAAACTGTCACCTACTATATATAGGAATCCGGTTTGATTCCTGAATTTACTCGTAGAGGTAGGGAACAGGGAACAGAAAAGAAGGAATATAAGGTGTACTGAGTTTGTATGGCTACGCCACGCAAGCTATCAAAAATCAAATAGGAGTCCTATATGAAAATTTCCCGTGTTCATCATGTTGCTATTATTTGTTCAGATTACCAAAAATCAAAACATTTTTATGTTGATATTCTCGGTTTTGGAATTATTCACGAAACATTCCGCAGGGAAAGAAATTCCTATAAACTAGATTTAAAAGTAGGAAATACGCAAATTGAATTATTCTCCTTTCCCAACCCTCCCCAAAGAGTGAGTAAACCGGAAGCTTGCGGTTTAAGACATCTTGCTTTTGCAGTTGAAGATATACAAGAAAGTGTGAATTACTTAAAATCTCATCATATCGAAGTTGAAAATATCAGAGTTGATGAAATTACAGGTAAGAAGTTTACCTTTTTTCCAGACCCTGATAATTTACCATTAGAAATTTACGAGGCTTAAGTGAATATGATAATTAGAGAATATAGATTATCGGACACTAAAATGATCATGAAATTGTTTTATGATACAGTTCATCAAATCAATATTCGTGATTACAGTCAAGAACAAGTCAAAGCTTGGGCTTCGGAAACGATGGATTATGAATTTTGGCATACAAGGTTACAAAGCAAATTACCTTATATTGCTGAAATCAATAATGAAATAGTTGGGTTTGCAGAATTAGAAAATGATGGTCATATTGATTGTTTTTATTGTCATAGCAAATATCAAAATCAGGGTATTGGTTCAAAACTGTTAAAACATATAGAAAATATTGCTAAAGCACGAAATAATCAACATCTCTATGCTGAGGTTAGTATTACTGCAAAACCATTTTTTCAAAAGCATGATTTTACTGTAGTGAGGGAACAACAGGTAGAAAGAAGAGGGGTGTTATTTACAAACTATGTAATGGAGAAATACTTGTGATTTGCGGTTTGATTATTTTTAAATAAAATCCTTATGTTTCCCAATACTGTTCGGTTAAGAATTTTTGTAGGTTGGGTTGAACGATAGTGAAACCCAACAAATCCTTGTAAATGTTGGGTTATGCCTTCGGCACACTGCGTGAACGTTCCTCAACCCAACCTACGTGATTTCACTTTTTTGAGCTTAACCGACAAGTATTGTTATGTTTCCTGCGTCTTATATCAATTTGGCACAATTAAATATAAAACCTCTCTCCAAACCTCTCCCCTACCAGGAGAGAGGCTTTGACTCCCCCTTCCCTAGCAGGGAAGGGGGTTGGGGGGTTAGGTTTATATTATATTTTTTAACGCCCACTTACTTATCAATTTGGCATTAATTGACTAAAGACTACCATAAAAGCTAAAATTACTTACAGCCTAAGTAATAAAAAAACTCGTGACAGCATCGCCAAACTTCGCATTTCTAGCAGTTCATGACCCCCAACTGGCTAGACTAGGTGAATTAGCAGAACGTTATTTTACTGATGACCCCAACACGTGTTTAATAAAATTGCGACAGTTTGGCGAACTTTTAGCGCAAATTATTGCTGCTAATTTGGGTCTATATATAGATGACGAACGACAAATAGACTTACTGCGACGGTTGCGAGATAGGGGTATTTTGCAAGGTAAAGTTTTTGAATTGTTTGATAAATTGCGGTTAGCTGGAAATGATGCAACTCACGCATTAATAAATGACCAACGTACAGCTTTGAGTCATCTTAAATATGCTTATCATTTGGGTATTTGGTTTCATCGAGTCAGGACTAAAAATAAAGACTTTCATCCTGGTGTTTTTGTCCCACCTCCAGACCCAAAAGTTGAAACTCAAGCTTTGAAAACCGAACTAGCGAAGTTGCGGGAAGAATTAGCAGCAACTCGAACAGCGGCAGAAATGGCACAAATAACCGCAGAACAAGCAGCACAGGGGCGGCAACTTGCAGGGAAAGCAGAGGAAGCACAAGCCCAAAAAGCAGCATTAGAGAGGCTATTAGAGAGGCAAGTTAAAGCTGTTAACCAGTCTGCACAAACTATTCAAGCTACTATTCAACAAGCACAACAAGCCGCTGAAAAAATTGATTTAGATGAACGAGAAACGCGACGTTTGATAGATAGTCAGTTGCGAAATGCTGGTTGGGAGGTGGACTCAGAACAACTGACTTATCACAATGGAACTCGTCCCCAAAAAGGTAAAAATTTAGCTATTTCTGAATGGCCAACGATAGATGGTAGGGCGGACTATGCTTTATTTATTGGACTGCAAATAGTTGCAGTTGTTGAAGCTAAACGCCAGAGTCAAGATGTTTATAGTGCAGTTGACCAAGCAAAACGTTATAGTCGGAGTTATAAAATTCAAAGTGATGAAGTTTTAGCAGGTAATTGGGGTGAGTATAAAGTCCCGTTTGTGTTTGCAACTAATGGGCGAGATTTTTTACAACAACTGCGAACTAAAAGCGGAATTTGGTTTTGTGATTTACGTCGTCCTGATAATTTGCGTCGTCCTTTAAATACTTGGTTAAGTCCTGCGGGTTTAATTGATATTTTCAACCTAGATATAGATGCAGCAAATCAGAAATTAGCAACATCAGGATTTAACTATAACTTAAAATTGCGTGATTATCAAATTCAAGCTATTCAAGCCGTTGAATCTCGTTTATTATCAGCAGATGTCCGAGAAATATTAATTGCAATGGCGACGGGAACAGGGAAAACTAAAACCTGTATTGCTTTGGTTTATCGACTTTTGAAAACTAAACGTTTTCGTCGGGTTTTGTTTTTAGTAGACCGCACTGCTTTGGGAGAACAAACGACAAATGCTTTCAAAGAGTCTCGGATGGAGAATTTACAAACATTTGCCGATATTTTTGATATTAAAGAATTAGGAGATTCGACCCCGGATAGGGATACTAAAGTTCAAATTGCTACGGTGCAAGCTTTTGTGAAACGTATCCTTTATCCTGGTGATAATACATCAATTCCCACCGCAGATCAATATGATTGTATTATTGTCGATGAATGTCATCGCGGCTATTTATTAGACCGAGAATTAAGTGATTCGGAATTGACCTTTAGAGACTATAATGATTATATCTCAAAATATCGCCGTGTTTTGGATCATTTTGATGCGGTGAAAATCGGTTTAACTGCAACTCCGGCTTTACATACAACGGAGATTTTCGGACAACCAGTATATACTTATGGTTATCGAGAAGCAGTAATTGATGGTTGGTTAATAGACCATGAACCGCCCCATTCTATTATTACAGCTTTAGCAGAAGATGGAATTGTTTGGAATGCTGGGGAAGAGATAGAATATTTTGACCCGAAAACCGGAACAGTAGATTTAACAAACGCACCCGATGAGGTGAAAATTGAGATAGAACAGTTTAACCGTCAAGTTATCACTGAAGATTTTAACCGGGTGGTGTGTGAATATTTAGCGGAGAATATCGATCCTTATTTAGATGCAAAAACTTTGATTTTCTGTGTGAAAGATGATCATGCGGATATGGTTGTTGATAAACTTAAACAAGCTTTTGCTGAAAAATATGATAGTATTGATGATGATGCGATTATCAAAATTACTGGAAAATCTGATAAACCATTAGAACTAATTCGCAAATTCAGAAACGAAGTAAACCCAAAAATTGCGGTAACTGTAGATTTATTAACAACGGGAATTGATGTTCCCAAAATTTCTAATTTAGTCTTTATTCGTCGGGTTAATTCTCGTATTTTATACGAACAAATGTTAGGAAGGGCTACCCGACGTTGTGATGAAATTGAAAAAGAAGTATTTCAAATATTTGATGCGGTGAATTTGTATGCAGCTATAGCGCCAGTTTCAACGATGAAACCTGTAGTTGTTTCACCGAATATCACTTTTAAACAATTATTCAATGAGTTGGAAACAGTGACAGATGAAACAGCAACTAAAACTATTGTTGAACAACTATTAGCCAAACTGAACAAGCAAAAACCCAACTTGAACAACTCAACCAAGCAATATTATCAAAAGCATTTAAAGGAGAACTCGTACCCCAGAACCCCAACGACGAACCCGCAGCAGTGCTATTAGAACGCATCAGAGAAAATAACGCAAAAACCGTAAATCAAAAAACAGCAACCCGAAAAAAAACAACCAAACAAAAAAACGCAGACTCATTACAACTCAACTTACCAGGAGTACAGATATAAGAAGTTATTTCAAAAGTTTTTGCTTGTAGTATAGCGTTTCCTAGTCTGGTGAAGTACAAAATCATCTGCGTTTAATTATTACAGCTTGTACCTCATTTGAATGGTAATTGCTATATCACACTGATCCCCCCAACCCCCCTTAGAGGTTGTTTGAAAAGTATTAGATGAAACCAATAATCTTCAGCAACCTAACCCCCCTTCCCCCCTTCCCTACGAGGGAATGGGGGTTTCAAAGCCTCTCCCCGCGTCGGGGAGAGGTTTGGAGAGGGGTTTATTTATACATTCAAAACTTTTAAAACATCTTCTTAAAAAGGGGGGCTAAATTCCTCAAATTACCCCTTTTTAAGAGTGATTTAGGGGGAACTATAAGTATTGTCATTGTCAAAACAAGAGGTGCTAAATTCCTCAAAGTCCCCCTTTTGAAGGGGGATTTAGGGGGATCTAAAAGTCTTGTAAAAACAACAAAATCCCCGACTTCATCAATAAATCAGGGATTTGGAAACAGCTATTTTTCCCACCATTGACCTTATGCTAATGCGGAAGCTTGAGGTTTAGCAAAAATCATTCTACCTGCTGAGGTTTGTAAAGCACTGGTGACGATGACCCGCAATTCAGCACCAACAAAACCGCTACCTTCCTCAACAACAACCATAGTTCCATCATCAAGATAACCAATACCTTGAGTTGGTTCTTTACCTTCCTTGAGAATTTTTAAATCAATATTATCCCCAGGTAAATAACTAGGACGAACCGCATTTACCAAATCATTGACATTCAAAACCGGCACTTTCTGCACACTAGCAACTTTGGATAAATTGTAGTCATTAGTTAACAGCGTACCATTAATTTCTTGGGCAAACTTTACCAATTTCGCATCAACTGTGGTAATATCTTCGTAGTCTGCTGGATTAATTAAAATCCGTTCCGGGTAAGTTTCCTTAATGCGGTTGAGAATTTCTAAACCGCGTCTTCCCCTAACTCGCTTGATATCCTTACTCGCGTCTGCTACCTGTTGGAGTTCCTGTAAAACAAACTGCGGGACAAGTATTACTCCTTCGAGAAATCCAGTTTCTAGCAGTGCTTCAATGCGACCATCAATAATGCAGCTGGTGTCTAAAACTTTGGTGTTAGCAGGTTTGAGAGTTCCTTCCACTACCAAAGTTTCCACAGTGTTGGGGTTAATTAACCGTAATAAACCCCGTCCGTGAGTATCGGCCAAATTCATGCCGGTCACGGAAAGTATGATACTACCGACAACTGCCACTAGAGGTTTAATAAAGCTGAAATCTGGGGGAATGGGTAGTAAAAATAGCGGGGCTAACATTAAATTGGCGAGTAATAGCCCAATTACTAAGCCAATAGCACGAGTTAAAATGACTTCTAGAGGCATTTCTTTAACTTGTGCTTCTAAGCGGCGGTAGGTGGTTTGAAAGCTTAAACCAATTGCACCACCGATGATCGCAGCAAAGACAGCAACGACTAACCGCAATGCGTCTAGGTTGGTGACACCGTTGAGACTTCCGGGGGGGAGTAAATCGGTGCTAAAGTAACCTATTCCCGATGCTGCCAAAATAAATGAGAGGATGATAATGAAATCAAGCATGATAGTGTTGTTTTCCTACAACTGTGTTTACCCAGTAAAGTAAGGTATTTTTTCTTTCAACGGTTAGATTGATTCATAAATATAGACTTACGCTAAGGGTTTCGGCAGTTAAGACAATATATGCAAACATTATAACCAAAGTGTTTTCCCCGCCAAATTATTCTTATTTTTGTTATCAAAAGATCAAAACTTGTAAAGAATCTACGCATTTTAATTATTTCTAATTGTTCATGAAACATGAAATTAATTTAATTCTTGGTCAAAATGAGTAACCACCATATTGCTATTCAAGTTCCCAGTGCTGCTTATGTGCATATTCCCTTTTGTCGGCGGCGTTGTTTTTATTGTGATTTTCCTGTGTTTGTGGTGGGCGATGCCTACGGCGAGCCAAGCTACCGCTTGCGGGGTGGAACTTCTGGTACGATTTCCCAATATGTTGAGGCACTTTGTCACGAAATCAGCATTTCACCAGCATTTAGTCAACCCCTAAAAACCATTTTCTTTGGTGGTGGTACACCTTCGCTGCTATCTACAGAACAGTTGCAATGTTTATTAACATCTCTAGAGAGGCGTTTTGGCATTGCTAAGGGGGCAGAAATTTCAATGGAAATGGACCCCGGTACATTTGACTTGGCACATATCGCAGGTTATCGCAGTGCAGGTGTGAACCGGGTGAGTTTGGGTGTACAAGCTTTTCAAGATGAATTACTAAAAATTGCCGGGCGATCGCACTCAGTTGAAGATATTTTTGCAGCTATTGATTTAATTCACCAAGTCGAGATACCCGAATTTAGCTTAGACCTAATTTCCGGGTTGCCACATCAGTCTTTAGATCAGTGGCAAGATTCCCTAACTAAAGCGGTAGAAATAGCCCCCACTCATATCTCTATTTATGATTTAACCATAGAACCAGGTACAGCTTTTGGTCGTTATTACAAACCAGGAGATAATCCCCTACCGACAGATGAAACCACTGTCAAAATGTACCGACTAGGGCAAAAAGTCTTAACTCGTGCAGGTTATGAACATTATGAAATTTCCAACTATGCCAAAAGCGGACATCAGTGTAGACATAATCGAGTTTATTGGCAAAATCTATCTTATTACGGTTTCGGTATGGGTGCGGCCAGTTATGTGCAAGGTAAACGCTTTACCCGTCCCCGGAAAACTCACGAATATTACGAATGGTTGGAAAATGGCGCAATGATTGATTGTGAAATCACACCCTTGGAAGAAGAATTGTTAGAAACTTTAATGTTGGGGTTGCGTTTAGCTGAAGGTTTGAGTTTAACGGTGTTATCCCAGAAGTTTGGATCAGCAAAGGTAGAGGAAATTCAACAATGTTTGCACCCTTATTTTCATCAAGGTTGGGTGGAAGTTGGGGGGGGAAGGTTGCGTTTAACTGATCCCGATGGGTTTTTGTTTTCTAATGTGGTGTTGGCAGATTTATTTGAGAAGTTGGGATAGATCCCCCACTTGTCCAAGAATCTCGAAGAAATTGGGGATCTATATAAGAGGATGTCGAAAATCTTGTGGGGTGGGCATACTTCGACAAGCTCAGTACAAGTCTTGCCCGCCAATAGTGTACCTCATTACACCGGAAAGTGCTGTAATACTTTTAAAACAACCTCTAAGAGAACTTTCCGAAAATCTTGCAAGCCGTGTTGTAGAAGAAAGAAAACTCTGTTTGCATAGCCAAGAAAATATATGCAATTATCTTACAAGGTTAAGTTGTATCAACATCTGCTACAACAACGTCATCATCACGGTTGGACAGGACTGCTAGTATTATTTTTTGTCGGTGTTCTTTGCCTAATTGCATTCAATCTTCCCTATCTGTTAGATAGTAGCAGCAAAGCTAGAACAGCAGAAGGAAAAGTTTATGTTAGTTCCTTGAACAAAGCGCAAACTTACTTTTATGATGATCATGGTAAATTTGCCCAATCTATCTCACCATTAGAAACAGGTATTCCAGAAAAAACTCAAGTATATACATACTCTATCAAAGCAACGCAAAAAGCAAGCTTTCAGTATGCGATCGCTAACCCTAGAGGTTGGTTTGATAAACCACCAGTAACCAGTTTTGTAGGTGCTGTTTTTTTAGTTAAATCTGGGAATAATCAAGAAATACAAAGCATATCTATTTTATGTCGAAATAACATTAAGGGTCATATTCAACCACCAGATCCAGTTTATAAAAATGGTGTTGCTAGTTGTCCTTCTGCAACTAGAATT